>CAMBCW010000004.1 GCA_945864925.1 uncultured Clostridia bacterium | reverse complement strand
TTCCTCTACGTCTCGTGGGCTCGGAGATGTGTATAAGAGACAGCTCCAGTTCCGCTTTGGCCCCTGCCGCCGTGGAAGGCGTCAGCTCGTAGCTGTCCCAGAGCTTGTCCAGAATCTGCTGCTCCTCCATGGCTGCCGCGGCCTTCTTCTGCTCCAGGCGAGCCGACTCCCGCTCCATGTCCAGGATTTCCTTGTTCTTCTCCTGGGCGTCCTTATCGGTTTTGGTGCGGCGGGCCTCGGTGTCGGCCCGGGTCTGTCGGGCCTGCTGCAGCTGGCCGCGGCTGTCCTCCAGAGCCAACTCCAACTGCTGCCGCCGGGCTCTTGCCTGCTCCAGCTGTTGGGTCAGGGACGCAATTTCTTCCGTATAGCGGCCAATCAGCTGCTCCTTCTGGCCCCGGTCGCCTTCCATGGCCTCCGCCAGAGCCTGAAGCCGCTGGATGTTCTCCTGAACGCTGGTGCGCTCCGCCTCCTGGGCGGCGGCGTCCATCCGCAGGGCTGTGATCCGATCTGCCAGTTCTCCGGACTCCCGGGAGAGGGCATCCTGTCCCTGAGCCAGGCAAGTCAGCTGCTCCTCCAGGTCGGCAATTTCCCCATCCGCCTTGTCGGCGTCAGCCTGGAGTTGTGCCAGGCGGCCCTCATCCCCGCCGCTGCGGCTATGGAGGGTCTCCATTTCCCTGCGATAGGCCCGGATATTCTCTTCCAACGCCTCCAGCAGCGCTTTGGCCTGCCGGGCCTGTCCCTCGGCCCGGAGGACGTCATCCTCCGCCTGCCGCAGCTGGCCCTGAATAGCAGTCAATTCAAATTCCACCTGCGCCGCCGATCGGGCAGCCTCAGCCAGCTGGGCCTCCTGCTCCTGCAGCTTGGATTTCAGTTGGTTTTCCTTCTCCTGGAGCCGGGTCAATTCATTGGCACGGGACAAAATGCCCGCGCTTTTGGAGGCCGAGCCACCGGTCATGGAGCCGCCGGCATTCATGACCTGGCCATCCAGGGTGACAATCTTGAATCGGTTCTGGTATTTCCGGGCCATACTGACCGCATGGTCCAGATTCTCCACCAGAACAATCTTACCCAGCAAATTCCGGAGTACTCCCTCATAAGCCCGGTCATAACGAACCAGATCTGCGGCGATCCCCACAAATCCGGCGCATCGCTCCAGGTCCCGCTCCTGCAGATACCGGCCCTGGATGGTGCTCAGAGGCAGGAACGTGGCCCGGCCGCCGTCGCACCGCTTCAAAAAGCGGATGGCTGCCTTGCCGTCCTCCTCAGCGCCCACAACGATGTTCTGCATACTGGCTCCCAGTGCCGTCTCAATGGCCACGGTATAGGCGTCATCGGTGCGGATCAGAGCGGACACGGGGCCGTGAATCTGTCCCAGGGTCCGCTTCCGGGCCTCCTGCATCACCAGGCGGACCGCCTTGGAGAAGCCCTCATAGTCCCGCTGCAGCTCCTGGAGCATCCGGCTGCGGGACTGGGCCGTCTGCAGTTCAATGCGCAGGCTGTCCACAGCCCGCTGCAGGCTGTCCCGCTTTTCCTGACGGGAGCGCTGCCGCAGGGCGTAGCCGGCCGCTGTATTCTTACAGGAAGTCACCGTCTCCCGGGCCTCTTCCAGGGCACGCTCGGCGTCAGACGCCTGCCTGGTCAGTTCCTCCCTGCGGGTTTCCGCGGCATCCAGGTCATCCTGGATGGCCTGCCGACGCTGGGCGACCTCCTCCAGGGAGGCCGTCAGAGAGGCGATCTCCGCCCGTTTTCTGGCAGCTTCCGCCTGCAGCAGAGACTGGCTGGCCCGCAGACCCAGAGCCTTGCGTTCCGCGCTGTCCGCAGATGCCGCCAGCCGTTGGGCGTCAGCCTGCGCCGTATCCAGGGCCTGCTGCAGCGAATCCAGGCTCCGGCCAATTTCCTCCACCCGGGCCTGCTGCTGTCGAATCTGGCCGGCAATGCCGCCGCTGCGGCTCTCCTGATCCGCCAGTTCCTGACGGATCCGGTCAATATTTTGCCGGGCATTGTCCGCACCGGCCTGAAGCACGGCAATCTCGCTCTCCTGCTGGTGAATCTGGCCCTCCTGGGCAGCAATGCTCTCCTGCCGGCGGTCCAGCTCCAGGCTGCGCTGATTCAGTTCCATGGCCAGCTGATCCGACAATTGATACAGTCTGGTCAGCTCCGCATGCTGCTGCTCCAGAATAAAGGCGGCGGAATTGTAGTCCGCCTCCGCCTTTTGGGCCGCCGCCGCCAAGCCCTCCAGCTTTTCCAGCCAGACGGCAATTTCCAGGCCCTTCAACTCCTCCCGCAGCGCCAAATACTGTTTCGCCTTTTCCGCCTGCGCCCGCAGGGGTTCCACCTGCAGTTCCAGTTCGGAGATTTTATCCCCGATGCGCATGAGGTTGTCCTCGGTGGAGGCCAGACGGCGCTCCGTCTCCTCCTTGCGATGGCGGTATTTGGAGATGCCGGCAGCCTCCTCAAAGACCTCCCGGCGGTCCGTACTCTTCAGGGCCAGAATTTCATCGATGCGGCCCTGGCCGATGTTGGAGTAGCCCTCCTTACCCAGGCCCGTGTCCATGAACAGCTCGTTGATGTCCCGCAGACGGGCCGACTGCTTGTTGATATAGTATTCGCTCTCTCCCGAGCGATAGTATCGGCGGGTAACCATGACCTCCGGTGTTTCGATGGCCAGTGCACCGTCGGAATTGTCCAAAACCAGCGTTGCCTCGGCAAAGCCCACCTGACCGCGCTTCTGGGTGCCGCCGAAGATCACATCCTCCATTTTGGCGCCCCGCAGGGCCTTGGAGCTCATCTCACCCATGACCCAGCTGATGGCATCGGAAATATTGGATTTTCCGCTGCCGTTGGGACCCACAATGGCAGTGATGTCATCGCCAAAGCGAAGCACCGTCTTATCCGCGAAGGACTTAAAGCCTTGGATTTCCAGGGATTTCAGATACACGCTCACACTTCTCCATTTTCCATTTTATCGATATATTGTAGCAAGTTCCGGTTGTAATTTCAAGAGAGAGAATTGACAATTGGCAAGCAAGCGAGTATAATTCCTTGGATTACGAGAAAAAGAGGCGAAAATATGGCGCTCCCTACACAAAGCCAGAATTTAACGCAGGGAAACCTCTGGAAACATATTCTGCTGTTCAGCCTTCCGCTGATCTTCTCCAATCTGCTGCAGGTGCTGTTCAACCTGGCAGACATTGCGGTGGTAGGCCGGTTTGTTGGCTCCCTGGCCCTGGGCTCTGTTGGCTCCACCACCACTCTGGTAACCATGTTCACCGGCTTTCTGATCGGCCTGTCCAGCGGCGTCAATGTTCTGACCGCCCTGCATTTCGGCGCGGGTGATCGGGAAAACCTTCAAAAAACAGTCCACACAGCCGCTCTGGTCTGTCTGGCCGCGGGAGTGCTTCTTCTGTTTGCCGGTGTCTGCCTGTCCGGCTTCTTTCTGCGGCTGCTCCATACCAAGGTTGAGCTGCTGGATGAGGCTGTGCTGTATCTCCGGATCTATTGTCTGGGTATGCCGGCCCTGGGACTTTATAACTTCGGCAACGCCGTATTCAGCGCCGTGGGCGACACCCGGCGGCCCCTGTTTTATCTGTCCATGTCCGGGATCCTCAATGTGGTGATGAACCTGTTTTTCGTCCTGGTCTGCAAGCTGGGCGTGGTGGGCGTGGCCCTGGCCAGTATCCTCTCCCAGTATCTCTCCGCCTTTCTGGTTCTGGCGGCTCTGTTCCGGAGCAAGGACGTCTATGGTCTGACCTGGGCAGCCCTGCGGCTGGACCAGCCGCGCATGGGGGACATTCTTCGCATCGGCGTACCATCCGGCCTCCAGCATATGATTTTCCAGATCGCCAACTCCTTCGTCCAACTGGGCGTCAACACCTTCAGTTCCACCATGGTGGCCGGGAATTCCGCCGCCACCAACGCCGATGCTCTGGTCTATGATGTGATGGCCGCCTTCTACACGGCCTGCGGCAGTTTTATGGGGCAGAATTACGGTGCAGGCAACCGGAACCGCGTCCGGCACAGCTATTTTATCAGCCTGACCTACTCATTCGGCTTCGGCTTGGTCCTTGGACTGCTGTTGGTATCCTCCGGACGTTCTTTTCTCTCCCTGTTCACCAACAACGCCGCCGTGGTGGACGCTGGCATGAAGCGGCTGACCATCATGGGCTGCTGCTATGGCTTCTCCGCCTTCATGGACTGCACCACCGCTGCCTCCCGGGCCCTGGGCAAGAGTCTGATTCCCACGGTGATCGTCATCCTGGGTTCCTGCGTGTTCCGCATCATCTGGGTCTACACTGTGTTCGCGTACTTCCAGACCATTCCCTCCCTGTACCTGCTGTACATCTTTTCCTGGACCATTACCGGTGCCGCGGAAATCGTCTATTTCATCCGGGTCTATCGCCGCACGCTGGCATTATAACAAATCAGGAAGCACCGCATCTGGTGCTTCCTGATTTTATTATGCTTCATATTCCTTCGGGAACAGCGTCGCGACCGCCTGCTCGGCAGCGGCCTGCTCGGCTTTTTTCTTGCTGCGGCCCTGTCCCGCGCCGACCACCTGGCCGTTGCGCAGAACCTCCACGGAAAAGACCTTGTCATGGTCGGGGCCGGACTCGCCGGTGAGCTCATAGTGGAGCACCTGATCCTTCTCCCGCTGCACCAGCTCCTGGAGCATGGTTTTGTAGTCAAAGTTTCCGGGCCGCCCCTTGGGCAGGTCGGTGAGAATCAGCCGGTCAATGATGCCCTTGGCCGCCTGGAAGCCGCCGTCCAGATAGGCCGCCGCAATGACGGACTCCATGGCGTCGGAGACAATGCTGTCCCGGAAGCGGCCGCCGCCGTGCTCCTCGCCATGGCCCAGGAGCAGGAACTCTCCCAGGCGGATGGCTCCCGCCGCCTTGGCCAGATTCCGTTCGCAGACCAGATCGGCGCGGATGCGGGTCAGGTCGCCTTCCGGTTTATCGGGATTTCTGCGGTAGAGGAAATCCGCCACCACGAAGCCCAGAATGCTGTCGCCCAGGAATTCCAGCCGCTCGTTACTGGCACGGCCATCCCGGCGTTCGTTGGCATAGGAACTGTGGGTCAGGGCGTTTTCCAGCAGGCTTCTGTCCCGGAAGGTATAGCCCAGTCCGGTTTCCAGTTCTGTGTACATGGTCCGCCTCCTCAAGCTTCCTTCATCATCTGGGTCAGGGTCTGCATGCTGGCCTGGAGCTCCGTGGTCAGATCCCCCCGGACCGCTTCCATGGCCTGCTTCACAGCGCTGCGGATGGCCCGGGCGTCAGAGGAGCCGTGGGCCTTGACCACGGGCTTGGTAATGCCCAGGAGCATGGTGCCGCCCACCTCCCGGTAGTCCATCCGCTTTTTGAACGCAGCAATGCCGTCCTTGCACAGCAGCGCCGCCACCTTGGTCAGCAGGTTCTTTTTGAACATATCCTTCATAAGCCCGCCCAGGAACGCAGCGGTGCCCTCGATGGATTTCAGCAGAATATTGCCGGAGAAGCCATCGGCCACCACCACATCCACGGCGCCCAGGGGTACATCCCGGGCCTCCACGTTGCCGGTGAAGCAGATGAGCCCCATCTCATGGGCTCTCTGCAGCAGGCCATAGGTCTCCTTCTGCAAGGCGGTGCCCTTGGTGTCCTCGGTGCCGATGTTCAGCAGGCCCACGGTGGGATTGGCCTTACCCTGGATCTTTTTGGCGTAGACGGTGCCCAGGAATGCAAACTGCAGCAAAAACTCCGGCGTGCATTCGGCGTTGGCGCCGCAGTCGATCAGCAGGGTTTTATTTTCATTGGGAATCTCCGGACACAGGGCCGCCCGGCGGATGCCCTTGACCCGCTTGACCACCAGGGTGGCGGCGGACAGCAGCGCACCGGTACTGCCGGCAGAGATAAAGGCGTCGCCCTGGCCCTCGGCCAGCATCCGCAGCCCCACCACCATGGAAGATTCCTTCCGGGTGCGGATCACCGTGGCCGGATCGTCGTGCATATCCACCACGTCGTCGGCGTTGGCCACTTCCACGCCCTTGGGCAGCGTGTCCAGGCCCAGATTGCCCAGGCTCTTCAAAATCGTCTCGCCGCGCCCCACCAGCACAATCTGAACGTCAAACTCCTTGGCCGCATCAATGGCCCCCTGAACAATGGCGTCCGGCGCGTGATCTCCGCCCATGGCGTCGATGAGAATTCGCATGGTCAACATCCTTTCTTTTGAACTGACAACTGTCAATATAGCCGCCCCTACAGGGAGGCATGCGGGTACCGTCTCTATTTCAATCGCCGCAAAGCGCCACCACAATTGTCAATTATCAAGTGTCAATTGCTTTTTGATTTCTTCCACCCGATCCAGCGCACGGTTGGCAATGGCCAAGTTCTTATTGGCTTTACCCTTGACCCGGTAGCCCAGGGGCGTCAAAATGCCGTAGTTCACATTCATGGGCTGGAAATTCACGATGCTGGGGTCGGAAATATAGCGGCCCAGAGCACCGATGGCGGTCTCCCGGGGGAAATCCAGCGGTTCCTTCCCCTGCACCTTGGCAGCCATGGCCACGGCGGCCAGATAACCGGAGGCCGTGGACTCCACATAGCCCTCCACGCCGGTCATCTGGCCGGCAAAGGCCACCAGGGGGTTCCGCCGGTCGGCGTAGAAGCAGTCCAGCAGCTGGGGCGAATTCAAAAATGTATTGCGGTGCATGACGCCGTAGCGCACGAATTCCGCGTTTTTCAGGGCGGGGATCATGGAAAACACCCGCTTCTGCTCCGGGAATTTCAGATGGGTCTGGAAGCCCACGATATTATAAATCGTACCGGCGGCATTGTCCCGGCGCAGCTGCACCACGGCATAAGGCTCCTTGCCGGTCTTGGGATCCTTGAGTCCCACGGGCTTCAGAGGTCCGTAGCGCAGGGTATCCACACCCCGGCGGGCCATGACCTCCACGGGCATGCAGCCTTCAAAGACCATGCTGTCCTCGAAGCCGTGAACCTCTGCCTCCTGGGCGGAAGCCAGTTCCCGGACGAAGGCGGCATAGGTTTCCGCGTCCATGGAGCAGTTGACATAATCCGCAGTCCCCCGGTCATAGCGGGAGGCAAACCAGGCGTGGTCCATATCGATGCTCTCCGCCGTCACCAAGGGCGCGGCCGCGTCGAAGAAGTTCAGATACTCCCGACCGGCGAAATACGCGTGGATGGCCTGGCTCATGGCGTCGGAGGTCAGGGGGCCGGTGGCGATAATCACAGGCCCCTCCGGCACCTGGGTCACTTCCTCCTCCACCACGGTGATCAGAGGATGATTTCGGATCTCCGCCGTGACCATGGAGGAAAACCCATAGCGGTCCACGGCCAGAGCGCCGCCTGCCTCCACCCGGGTGGCCTCGGCGCAGCGGAGAATCAGGCTGTCCAGCCGGCGCAGCTCCTCTTTAAGCAGCCCCACAGCGTTTTCCAGCCGGTCGCCCCGCAGAGAATTGGAGCACACCAGTTCGGCAAAGTCCGCCGAATGGTGAGCCGGGGACATTTTCTTTGGCTTCATTTCATAGAGCGTGACCGGGATGCCCCGTTGGGCGAGCTGCCAGGCTGCCTCGCAGCCCGCCAGCCCCGCGCCGATGACTTTGACTGGATTCATACGTTACCTCTTCGCAGACGCTTGGCAGGGCGTGACGACACGCCCAGTGGTCGTGCCCTACTCGGTCTTTTCCTTTTTCTTCGCTGCCGGCTTTTTTGCGGCGGCTGTCTTTTTCTTTGCAGCCGGTTTCTTGGCCGGCGCTTCCTCAGGCTGAGCCTCGGCTTCCGCGTCGGCGGCTTCCACAGAGGCGGCAGGCTTTTTTCGGTATCCCCGCTTATCCTCGGGCAGGAAATTGGGGCAGTTTTCATTGATGCAGAAGGGCTTCATGGCGCCCCGGCCGGACTTTTTGAACATGGTCTGGCCGCAGGAGGGGCAGTCATTCTCCGTGGGTACATCCCAGGACATAAACCCGCACTCCATACCCCGTTCACAGCTGTAGTAGGCAAAGCCCCGCTTGGACTTGCGCTTCAGCAGCCCTGCGCCGCACCTGGGGCAGCGGCCCGGCATATGCTCCACAATGGGCTTGGTATTCTTGCACTCCGGGAAGCCCGGGCAGGCCAGGAACCGGCCGAACCGGCCGTTTTTGATGACCATATTCCGGCCGCAGACCTCGCAGATCTCGTCGGTGACTTCGTCCGGCACCTTCAGACGGGTATCCTTCAGGGCCTCCTCGGCCTCGGTCATGTCCTTTTCAAAGCCCGTATAGAAGTCCGCCAATACGTGCTTCCAAGGGATTTTTCCCTCTTCCACCTGGTCCAGCTGCTGCTCCATATGGGCCGTGAAGGCCACGTCGATGATATCCTGGAACCGGTCCTTCATCAGGCCCGTGACCACCTCGCCCAGGGGCGTGGGCCACAGGCGCTTGTCCTTCTTGACCACATAGTCCCGATCCTGGATGGTGGAAATGATGCTGGCGTAGGTGGAAGGGCGGCCCACGCCTTTTTCCTCCATGGCCCGCACCAAAGTCGCCTCTGTATAGCGGGCAGGGGGCTGGGTGAAATGCTGCTCCGGCTGGGTGGCGCTGCGGGTCAGGGGCTCGCCCTCGGCCAGATCCGGCAGAGGCGACTGCAGTTCCTCCTGCTCATCGTCACGGCCCTCCTCATACAGGGCCGTAAAACCGGCAAATTTCAGGCTCTGATGGTTGGCCCGGAAGATATTCTCCCCACAGGCCGCCTCAATGGCCACATTGTCGTAGAGAGCACAGGCCATCTGGGAGGCGGTGAACCGGTCCCAGATCAGCTTATACAGCCGGTACTGGTCTTTATTCAGATCCGCCCGAACCCGCTCCGGATCCAGCTGGATGTTGCTGGGGCGGATGGCTTCGTGGGCGTCCTGGGCGGCGCTTTTGGTCTTATAGCGGTGGGGCTGGCCATAGTAGAAGGCCTCTCCCCAGCGGTCCAGGATATAGTCCTTGGCAGCAGCCAGGGCTTCCTCGGAGATTCTCTGGGAATCCGTACGCATATAGGTGATGAGACCCACAGCGCCCACACCGGTGATCTCCACGCCCTCATACAGCTGCTGGGCCAGGGCCATGGTGCGCTTGGGCGTCATGCCCAGCTTCCGGGAGGCCTCCTGCTGGAGGGTGGAGGTGATGAAGGGCGGGGCGGGCGAGCGCTTTTTCTCCGTCCGCTTGACGCTCTTGACCTGGAAGGGCTTGCCCTCCAGGGATTGCAGCACAGCCTGCACCTGGGCCTCGCTGCCCAGTTCCCGCTTTTTGGGGTCGCCGTAGAACCGGGCTGTAAAGCTGCCGGGCTTTTCCACCCGGTTGAGGGTCACGTCGATGGTCCAGTATTCCTGGGGCTGGAACGCCCGGATTTCCTCCTCCCGGTCCACCACCAGACGGGTTGCCACGGACTGGACGCGGCCGGCGCTGAGACCCCGGCGCACCTTTTTCCAAAGCAGGGGGGACAGCTCATAGCCCACAATCCGGTCGAGAATCCGCCGGGCCTGCTGGGCGTCCACCAGGTCCTGGTCGATGGGCCGCGGTTCCTGGATGGCCTTGGTCACCACGCCTTTCGTGATTTCGTTGAAGGTCACCCGGTTGACTTCCTGATCCGGGATGTCCAGCAGGGCCTGCAGATGCCAGGAAATGGCCTCTCCCTCCCGGTCCGGGTCAGTTGCCAGAAATATTTTATCGCTGTTCTTTGCGCTCTTTTTCAGGTCGTTGATAATGTCTTCTTTGCCCTTGACAGGCTGGTAAACAGGGGTAAAATCGTGCTCGATGTCCACACCCATGGTGCTTTTGGGCAGGTCCCGCAGGTGGCCCATGCAGGCCTTGACCTGATAGTCGCTGCCCAGATATTTGCCGATCGTCTTGGCCTTGGAGGGCGACTCGACGATGACCAGGTTGGTTTTTGCCTTCGGCATGCTTTGCTTCTGCTCCTTCGAACTCATTTTTCCGCCAGCTCATACATCCTGGCGGAGGGACGCCGGACCATTCCCTTGACCTCCAGCAGCGTCAGCGACGCCAAGGCGCGGCCTGCCGTCATCTGTGCGCGGTCCACAATGGCATCAATATGCAGGGGACCATCCTGCAGCAGCTTGGCCAGGCACTGCTCGTCATGGCTCAGGGATTCCAGTTTCTCATTTAAGTCAATATAAGCCTTGGATTTCGGCTTGTCAATGTCTTTTTTGGGGAGAGCCTCCTGAGAAAGCTCCGGTTCCGGCACATAATCGCCGCCCCGGAAGTCGCCGCAGTTCTGCCGGGACAGGGTCTGCGGATACTGCGCCGCATACTCCTGCAGCAAATCCCAGGCATCCCGCACGGGGATTGCGCCATCCCGCAGCAGCCGCAGATTGCCTCTGCTGCTCTCCATGTCCACATTGGCGGGCAGCGTAAATACGTCTCTGCCCTGTTCCAAAGCGTGATCCGCCGTGATCAGTGCGCCGCTTTTCTCGGGAGCCTCCACCACCAGCACCCCCAGGCTCAGGCCGCTGAGGATGCGGTTGCGCGTCGGAAAGTTGCCGGCATAGGGCTCCGTCCCCGGCGGGTACTCACTGATCAGGCATCCATTTTGCTCCACATCCCGGAACAGGTTCCGGTTCTGGGCGGGATAGACCACGTCCACACCGCAGCCCAGAACGGCTGCCACCGGCCCGCCGCCGGTCAGTGCGCCCTTGATGGCCTCCGTATCGATGCCTTTGGCACCGCCGGTGACAACGGTGCAGCCGCACCGGGCCAGACCATAGCCCATACGCCGGGCCTGGGTCATACCGTAGGCCGACGCCCGGCGCGTCCCCACCACCGCCACGGCCGGCCCGTTGAGATCCGGCAGGGTTCCGCGGTAGTACAACACAAGGGGCGGATCGTCCGTGGCTTTCAGGCGCTGGGGATACGCAGCATCCTGCAGCGTCAAAATGGAGATTCCCTTTTCATAGCATTGGCGCAGAATCCGCTCGGCCATCTGCAGATCCTTATCCAGCAGAGGCTCCGCGTTCTGCAGCCCCTCAATGGCGGCGTACTCCCCGGCGCCGGCAAAATATGCCGCTTCTATTGTGGGAAAATGCCTGGCCACCCGCCAGGCACTCCGCCCATGGAGTCCCTTGCGCGTGGTCAGCCAGAGCCAGTATTTCAGCATGGAGTTGCCTCCCTTCCATTGCGGTCATCGCCGCATTTCCCACATCACCAGTGCAGCCGCTATGGCTGCATTGAGGGACTCACAGCGGGAATTCATGGGAATAATCAGCTCCCGGTCCGCATTCTGCAGGAAATACGCACCCACGCCGCGGCCCTCGCTGCCAATGACCAGGGCCGCCCGGCTCAAATCGGCAGACCGTATATCCTCCGCCCGGGGCGACAGGGCCGTGACATACAGCGGAATCTCCCGCTGCCGACACCAGCGGACCACATCGGCCTGCTCCGCCCATTGGGGCGCAGCGCGGAACACCGCGCCCATGGAGGCACGAACCGTTTTGGGATTGTAGGCGTCGGCACAGCCCGGCGTCAGCACCACCGGAATTTCCATGGCGTCCGCCGTCCGGAGCATGGTGCCCAGGTTACCGGGATCCTGAATTCCGTCCAGCACCAGGCATTGCTGCTGCAGCTCCAGGGGCTGCCGGGGCGGCAAAGCGCAGGTAAACAGCACGCCCTGGGGCGATTCCATGGGCGAAATCTGGGCCATGACGTCATCCGGCAGCTCCACCAGGCGCACCTGCTCCGGCAAGGGGCCGGGATCTGCCCGCTGGGTTACCAGAACCGTCCGCAGCTGTCCGGGAATCCACCGCACGGCCTCCTGCAGCAGCTTCGCACCGTCGGCCGCATATTCCCCCGCCTGCTCTCTGTAGCTGCGGCTGCTCAGGAGCCTGCGCACATGCTGCAGCAGCGGGTTTTTCCGGCTGGTAATCCGTTCCCGGCTCATAGCTTCTGCACATGGGCCAGATCGTCGTTTCCGCCCAGAATCATCAGCACATCGTCCTGCTCCAGGGTATAGTCCGGCCGGATGAACACCGTCAGATCACCGTCGGCCTTCCGAAGCGCAATAACCGTTACGCCATACTTGGCCCGCACATCAATTTCCCGCAGGTTTTTTCCTATCCAGGGCGCCGGCGTGCGGATCTCCGCGATGCCGCAGTCCCGGGACAGCTCCGTATAGTCCAGGACACTGGAGGACGTCAGGTTCTGGGCCAGCTTGACAGCCATTTCCCGTTCCGGAATCAGGACCCGGTCAGCGCCAACCTTCTCCAGCGCCCGCTTGTGCAGCTCATTGGGCGCCTTGCAGATCACCTGCTGCACCCCCAGGGATTTCAGATTCAGGGTAACCAGAATACTGGCAGCCAGATCACTGCCAATGGCCACGATGGCACAGTCCACATTCCGCACCCCGAGGGAACGCAGAACCTCTTCATCCCGGGCGTCTCCCACCACGGCATATGTCACACGGTTGGAGAGCTTCTGAACCTCCTCCGCCCTGCCGTCGATGACCATGACCTCATTGCCCAGCTCATGGAGCTTCAGAGCCACGGCGGTGCCGAACCGGCCCAAACCCACAACCAAATATGTCTTCATGGTATTCCCCTTTCTAGCCGATCAATACTTTGGTATCGGCATACCGATACCGCTCCTGGGCCTGGTTGGACACCAAGAAGCCCAGACTGATGGTCATCACGCCCACCCGGCCAAAGAACATCAATACGATAATCACCAGCTGCGACGCCAGATTGAGCGCCGGCGTAATGCCTGTGGACAGGCCCACTGTGGCGATGGCGGAAATGGTTTCATAGAGGCAGTCCATAAAGTCCAGCCCGTTGGACACAGACAGGAACACACCGCTGACAAAAGCCGCCAGAAATACCATCGTCACAATGGAAACCGCATCGCTGATCTGTTGGGCCGAGATGGTCCGGTGAAACACCGTCACCCGGGAACGTCCCCTGGACGTGGCAATGACCGACAAAAGCAAAACGCCCATGGTCACGGTTTTGACGCCGCCGGCTGTGGAGCCGCTGGATCCGCCGATGAACATCAGGAAATCTGTCACTGCTTTGGATGCACCGGTCAGCGCCCCCTGGGGGATGGTATAGAATCCGGCCGTGCGGGTGGTCACAGACTGAAACAACGCCGCCAGGATCTTCTCCCCCGCGGGGAGGCCGCCAAGCGTCGCCGGATTGTTCCACTCCAGCAGAGCAAACACCGCCGTGCCGCCCAAAATCAGGACTCCGGAAATCACCAGGACCAGGCGGGTATGCACCGACAGGTCCCGGAAGCGCCGGTGGCGCAGCAAATCGTCCCAGACAAAGAACCCCAGGCCCCCCAGGACAATCAGCGCCATCAGCGTCAAGTTGACGGCGGGATCCGCCACGTAATTCACCAGGCTGCCGCCGGCATCCACGGCGCCCATGATGTCAAAGCCCGCGTTGCAAAATGCGGAGATCGAATGGAATACGCCCCACCACAGGGCTTTCCCAAGGGGCATCTGGAAGCAAAAACGCACCGTCAGAATCACAGCGCCCACGCCCTCCAGCAGGAAGGTGCGCAGCAGCACCATCCGCACCATCTTCACGATGCCGCTGAGGCTGTCCATGCCCAGGCTCTGGGCCATGATCATCCGCTCTTTCAGGCCAATTTTATGGTGTACCGCGAAGAAAAATAGCGTCACAATGCTCATAAAGCCCAGACCGCCGATCTGAATCAGCAGCAAAATCACCGTCTGGCCAAAGCCGCTCCAATGCGTACAGGTGTCCACTAACGCCAGGCCTGTGACGCAGGTGCAGGAGGTGGCCGTGAACAGTGCCGTCAAAAACGGCGTCGCCTCCCGGCTCCGGGCGGAGATGGGAAGCGTCAAAAGCCAGCAGCCCACCAGAATGATCGCCAGGAAAACCAGAACAATGATCTGCATCGCAGAAAACCGGCCAAGGTACCGCTGCAGGCGCAGCAACAGCTTGCGAAATCGTAGGGTCATGGAGTCCTCCGTATCCGTCACAGTCTCAGAATGCGCAAAGGGGCGGCCTCCGGACGCCCCGGAACACAGCCAGGCCGTCGAGGACGCCGTCCCCTCCTTGATTACTTTTCCACACTCAGAATGCGGAACTGCAGCACGCCCACAGGGGCCTCCACCTCCACCACATCTCCGACGCCTTTGCCGGCCATGGCGCGGCCGAAGGGGGAGTCATCCGAGATCCGGTGGTTCATCGGATCCGCTTCCTGGGAACCGACGATGGTATATTCCTCTTCTTCATCCAGTTCCACATCCAGCACGCGAACCCGGCAGCCCAGGCCCACATGTCCGGTGTTTTCCTCATCTTCATCAATGACCACAGCATTGGCCAGGATGTTCTCCACTTCCGCAATCCGGCCATAGAGCTTCGCCTGCTCATTTTTGGCTTCATCGTATTCGCTGTTTTCCGACAGGTCACCAAAGGAACGGGCTTCCTTGATCTGCTCCGCCACTTCTTTTTCACGGGTGGTCTTCAAATAATTCAGTTCGTTTTCCAGCTCTTCCAGCCGGGCACTGGTAATTTTAAATTCTTTCGCCACGAATGATCCTTCCTTCCAGTTGTTTGCGTAGGCACTATTATAGTCTGGCAGGCTTCTTCCTGTCAAGCTATTTTCTCCAGCAGCATCTGGAGGCCGGCCTGCAGCTGCTCATCATCCTCCGGCGCCAGCGTGCCATAGTACAGGGCCTGATAGTCCGCACCGTCCAGATCCATCTCCACGTCCGGCGTCACGCCCACATCGGTCAGGCTTCTGCCGTTGGGCGTGAAATACTTGCCCACGGACAGCGCCACCGCAGAGCCGTCGCTGAGTTCAAAGGTATATTGGAAATTGCCCTTGCCGCTGGTCTGAACCCCCACAATCTCGGCCAGGCCGTATTCCTGCAGGGCCGCAGCAAAGAACTCCGCCGCCGAATAAGAGTCCTCATTGACCAGCACCACCATGGGCAGATCCAGGCAGTCGGCATCGGAGCGGTCCACTTCCTCTGTTCCGGCATAATCCACACTGCGGAAGATATCTCCCTCCGGCAGCAGCACATCCAAAACCTCCACCAATTCGTCCTTCAAACCGCCGGGATTGAAGCGGACGTCGAACAGCAACGCCTCTGCGCCCTGGCTCAAAGCCTCGTCAATGCAGGCCAGGGTCTGCTCCGCGCAATGGTAATCGAAATTGTAGATGCTGATCCATGCGACCTTTCCTTCCAGCATCTCCAGCTCTGCCACCGGCGTGAGAATGGCGCGGCGTTCCACGGAGCATTGATAAGGCTCGCCGCCGCGCAGAAACTCCATGTCCACCATGGTGCCTTCCTCTCCGCGCACCACGTCCTTGGTGCCCTGGAGGCCCAGTTCCTTGGTTTTCTGCCCCTCCACAGCCACACAGATGTCGCCTGCCTGGATACCGGCCTCCTCCGCGGGACTGCCGGCGGTCACGGACATAATCTCCATCCCGTCGTCCGCTTCCTGAATGGTCACGCCAATTCCCACATAGGAATTATACAGCTGTTCATTGTGCGACTGCATATCCTTCGCACTGATATAGTAGCTCCAGCGGTCTCCGGTGCCCTCCACCATGCCGGCCGCAGCACCGTCCGCCGCCGCCGTTATCACAGCTTCCGGCTCGTAGTCATCAATAAAGTAGTATTCCAGCAGGGCGCCGATCTCATCCAGCTTGGCCTGCACCGGATCCGTATCCATTTGGGTTTCATAGCGCTGCCGCATCCATGTGGCCGTGCCCCAAAACGTTCCCGCTGCCGTCAGCACCACCAGCAGGATCACCAGCAAAACTTTCGTAACCCGATTCAAACACAACACCTCAAAAACAGCAGGAAAAGTGAAGAGACGGGACGCTGCCGTCCAGACTCTTCACTGCTCCGTTTTATCCGATATAGTCCATGGGATTCACAGTCGCACCATTGACATAGATCTCAAAATGCAGATGCGGGCCGGTGGACCAGCCGGTGGATCCCACATAGCCAATGACCTCGCCCTGGGACACATACTGGCCCGCGGACACCACATAGTTGGTCATATGCGCATACATACTGCCGTAGCCATTGCCGTGGCTGATGGACACATTATAGCCGTAGGCGTCGGAGTATGTAGCCGAAGTGACGGTGCCGGAGGCGATGGCGTAGATGGGATCTCCCTGGTTGGCAGACAGGTCCACGCCTGTGTGGAACCGCTTATCGCCGAAAATGGGGTGAATGCGCCATCCATAGGGGCAGGTCACAGTCAAATAGTTCAGCGGCGACACAAATCCCGAGCTGGCTCCGCCGCCGGTGCTTCCGGCGCTGGAAGTGCTGCCGCCTCCGCCGCCTGCCACATTGTTTTTATTTTGCTCCGCCAGTCTGGCCGCTTCTTCGGCAGACAAGGCTTTTTCATATTCCAACTGGGTGGCAATGATCTGCTGACGCAGCTCATCTTCCCTGGCCTCATTGGCCAGATAGTCATCGCTCAGGCTGTCATAGGCCGCTGCCAGCTCCAGCAGCAGGGCGTCCGCCTCGGAGCGCTGCGCCTGCAGGGTCTGCTCCATCTGGGACAGCTCCGCTTTGGCCTCCTCCTGGGCTGTCAGCTCCTGCTCCAGTTCCTGCCGGTCCGCCTGAATTTCATCCGCCAGGGCCTGCAGCTCCTTCAGCATCCGGTTATCGGCTTCCGCCACCTCGTGGATGCTGTCGATCCGGCTCAGCAGATCGGAAAAGCTGTTGGCCTTGAAGAGGATGGACCAGTAGGACACCTTTCCGGTTTCCTCCATGGCCCGCAGACGCGCCTTGTACTTGGCGTTCATCTCTTCCTGGCGCTCCATGGCGTCCTCCAGCTCCGATTGCTTTTCCGCAATCAGCAGGCTGTACTGCTGGATTTGGGCGTTGACATTCTCAATCTCCGCCTCGGTCACGCTGATCCGCAGGTCAATGGCAACTTTTTTATCAATGACGCTTTGGGTCTCCGATTCGTTGGCGGACAGCTGCTCCTCCAGGGCCGCGCTCTGGGCGGCAATCTCGTCTGCCTGACCCTTCAGCGCATCCAGCTCTTTCCGGATCTCCGAAGAGGATGCAGCGTAGACGATGGAAAGCAGCGCCGAAGTCAGCAGGCCGCCCACCATCAGGACACATAAGACAATGCATACCACGCGCACTGCCAGTTTGCGCTTGTCTCTTGGTTGCTTGGTTGTAGATTTCATGGGTTTCTCCTATCAGACCTTCAGGAATTTACGGATGGACAGCAGGCTGCCGAAGACGCCGACCACAAAGCCGACCACAGCGTAGCAGATGGCAACCAGCTCAATGACCTCCACAAAAGGCACCAGGGAAATCAGCTGCAGGGTATCCACACTGGCAATCTGAATTTCCAGGAAGTTGTACAGGCCCCACTGCAGGAAAAACGCCAGCACCGAGGCCGCAAAGCCCAGGATGAAGCCCTCCACCACGAAGGGCCAGCGGATAAAGCCGTTGGTGGCGCCCACCATCTTCATGATGGCGATTTCCTCCTTGCGGTCATACATGGCCAGCTTGACCGTGTTGGAGATAATCAGCATGGAAACCACAAACAGGACTGTGATAATGATGGCCGAAGCGATATTGAGGATCTTCTGAATATTCTGGAAGCCCTCGGAGATCTCATAGTGGGCCGTGACTTCCGCCACGCCTTCGATGCGCCGGATCTCCTCGCAGGTCTGCTTCATCAGGCTGTTGTCCTCCATGGACACCGCAAAGCGGTCCCGGAATGTGGACGCCTCCAGCCCGGCAAAGATATCCTCGTCCTGCTGTTCCTCCACAAACCGCTCCAGTGCCTCTTCCTTGGAAATGAATTCGGCATTGTGGACATTGGTAATCATATTGATCTGGGATCCGACGCTCTTGGCTTCGGCTTCGGAATAGCTGTCGTCAATGTACACCAGAACTTCGTTTTCCTGCTCCAGGTCCACGATCATCTCATTGAGGTTGTACAGAACCAGTCCAAAGGTGCCCATAATCAACAGGCAGGCCACCGTAACCCAGATGGCTGCGAAGGACATGAAGCCGTGGAGAAACACGCCCCGGACGCCCTCCCGCAGCAGATAACCGATATTATTCTTCTTCATACGCGTAATACCCATCCATTCCGTCGCTGATAACCTGGCCCTCATCGATGGCGATGACCCGCTTGGTGAAGCGGTCCACCAGTTCCTTCTCATGGGTGACCACCATGACGGTGGTGCCCAGGGCGTTGATCTGCTCCAGGAGCATCATAATTTCCAGAGAACGGGCCGGATCCAGGTTTCCGGTGGGCTCGTCGGCAATGATCATATTGGGGTTGTTGACCAGGGCGCGGGCAATGGCCACACGCTGCTGCTCGCCGCCGGACAGTTCATGGGGCAGGCGGCGGCTCTTGTTCTCCAGCCCGACCAGCTCCAGCACATAGGGCACGCGCTTTTTGATTTCCTTCTCCGATGCGCCGATGACGCGCATGGCAAAGGCCACGTTCTCGTAGACAGACTTGTTGTCAATGAGGCGGAAGTCCTGGAAAATGACGCCCAGGGTCCGGCGCATATAGGGCACGGCGCTGCGGCGGATTTTCTCCAGGGTGAAGCCATTGACGAACACACTGCCGGAGGTGGGCTGCAGCTCGGCGGTCAGGATCTTGATGATAGTGGATTTGCCCGAACCGGACGGACCCACCAGGAATACGAACTCGCCGTCCTCAATCTTCAGGGACACGCCGTTGAGGGCGCGGGTGCCGGGTTCATAGACCTTATAGACGTTTCTAAATTCAATCATAGCATTCTCCGGTCATCCGGGGGCAATCAGATCAGGCGATTCTCCCGGGAAGCAAGATATTTTTTGACCATGAGGGCCACCTTAAAGATGATGGCATGGTCAAACTCCCGCAGATCCAGGCCCGTGAGTTTCTTAATTTTCTCCAGACGGTAGACCAGGGTGTTGCGGTGGACGAACAGCTTCCGGGACGTCTCGGAAACGTTCAGGTTATTTTCAAAGAACTTGTTGATGGTGAACAGCGTCTCCTGATCCAGGGAATCGATGGAGTTCTTCTTGAATACCTCGGACAGGAAGATTTCGCACAGGGTGGTGGGCAGCTGGTAGATCAGACGGCCGATCCCCAGATTCTCATAGGTAATGATGCTCTTCTCCGTGTCAAAGACCTTGCCCACCTCAATGGCGGTCTGGGCCTCCTTATAGGCGTCGGCCAGCTCCCGCAGGTGGCCCGCCACGGTGGAAATACCGATGACCGTCTTGATAAACAGCTCGGTTTTCAGCGTCTCCTCGATGGTCTGGGCCAGCTTCACCAATTCTTCCGTATCGGTGTTGGCCGTAATCTGTTTGATCACGGCAATGTCGGTCTCGTTGATGTTCAGGACAAAGTCCTGCTGCTTGTCCGGGAACATTCCCTGCAGCACATCCACAGCGGCCACGTCGGCACGGCCCACCTGGCGGATCAGCAGCACGGCCCGGGGCAGATCTGTTGTGAAGTGCAGTTCCTTGGCACGGATATAAATATCGCCCGGCAGGATATTGTCGGTGATGATATTTTTGACAAAGGTACCCTTGTCGTGCTTTTCTTCGTAGTAGGTCTTGGCCCCGTTGAGCGCCACATAGGCCATAATGCACACGCTTCTGGCCGTCTCATCGTCGCCTTCCACAAACACGGCATAGTCAAAATACGCGCTCCAGCTGATCAGGGGCTTCAGGGTCCGCTTGTCCACAACCACCATGGAGTCCGGTGCGCTGTTCAGCCGGATCACAGCCTCCGGCCACTTTTCTCCGATCATCGTGGTTTCGCTGCAGGAAACCACATTGCCTTCCGCATCGATGACACCGATGGTGCGGTCGGTGGCCTCTTTCATCTGTACAATGACGCTTTGAAACATACGGCTGGACATAAATACGCCCTCCTCAAAATCATTCGCAATACTTTTTACACAAAGCCTTACCCAAATAATACATCGTATTTGGCCATTTTTCAAGAGGGCATTGACGTTTTTCTTCAAATCTCCGCGTATTTTTTATGCACTTTTTCATGATTTTCGTCAGGATAGCTAAAGGGGAAACCGGAATAGCCCGCCTTCTCCGTAAAAAACTTGCTTGTGCAATATCACAAGATTTCCGTTTCCCCCCACAGCTCCCAGGGTTCCACCTCCCGCACCTGGCCCAAGGGCAAATCCCCCAGATCCAGGTGTCCCTCCGACACACGCCGCAGGTAAGTCACAGGCATTCCCCGGGAGGCCAGCATCCGGCGCACCTGGTGATATTTGCCTTCACAGACCTCCACCAGGCTCCTGCCAGGGCCTTGCGGCATCAGGCGGGCCGGCAGGCAGCGCTCGCCGTCCCGCAGGAGAATGCCGGCGGCGAAGGCCTCCACATCCTCCTGGCCGGCCTGACCCTCGTGCTCAGCGTAATAGCGCTTCCATACTCGGCTCCTGGGCGCCAGCAGCCGGTGGGCCAGCTGGCCGTCGTTGGTGAAGAGCAGAAGCCCCTCAGTCTCTTTATCCAGGCGCCCCACCGGCACGGGTTTCAGATAGCGGTACTGGTCCGGAATCAGCTCCATGACCGTCTGGTCCCGGGGATCGTCGGTGGAAGTCACATAGCCCGCCGGTTTGTGGAGCATCAGAATCACCGTCCGCTGCCGGCCCACAAGCCGGCCATCCACACAGACCCGGGCGGTCGTTTCATCCACTTTCATCTCCGGCGTCCGGGCGGTCTGCCCGTCCACAGTGACGCGGCCCGCTTTGATCATGGCCTTCAGGTCTTTCCGGGAGGCCACCCCGGCTTCCGACAGGAGCTTGTCAAGACGCTGCATAATTGTCCAACCTTTCTCATAGGCTGTACCACCCAAACTGATTTGGAGGGAAGCATATGGTCATCGTGTCTGCGAAAGTGTCCAAACGAAAGATTCTCATCGGCATTGTGGCGGCAGTCTGCATCATTGCGCTGCTGGTCGTCCTATGCCGCAAAGCAGATCAGCCGGCTCAGCCGGAGGAAACCCCGGCTCAGACCCTGAAGGCCGCTACCAACGAGGACCGCCTGGCTTTTCTGGCCTCTTTTGGCTGGCAGGTCCGGGAGGCGCCCACCGAAACCCAGGAGGTTCGCATTCCCAAGGAATTCAATGAAGTCTTTACCCGCTACAACCAGCTGCAGCAATCCCAGGGCTTCGACCTTTCGGACTACGCGGGCAAAACCGCCAAACGCTATGTCTACGCCATCACCAATTACCCCGGCGGCAGTCAGGATTTCTACGCCACCGTCCTGGTCTGCCAGAACAAGATCATTGGCGGAGACGTGACCAGTACCGCGGAAGGCGGCGCCATGCACGGCTTTGCCATGCCGCAATAGGCTAAATCCACAGCGGCAGGAGCTCCACACCGCGGGAACGGGCGTACTGGATGGTGCTGCCGGTGCCGCCGCCGCTGCCGTCGTATACGGTGATCAGCAGGTCGGCCCGGTCCACCATGGCCCGGTTGCGCCGCAGCATGCATCCGTCGGAGTAAACGTCCTCCAGGACCGTGATGCAGTCGCACTGCACCAGCAGCGCCTCAAAGCGCCGCCTGTCCGCAGCCGGCCAGCGGTCGGTCTGCTCCGGGCAGGGCAGCACAGCCTCCAGGCGGAGGGACGGCTCCGTCTCCCTGCGCTTCACAACGGCTTCGGCAAAGTAGGTGTCGCAGCCCCTGGCCATTCCGCAGAGGAACGTCCGGCATCCCCGCGCCGCAGCCTGGTCCACGGCGCCTTCAATCAGGAACTTCAGGGCCTGGCAGCGGGGGTCTTCCTCCCGTCCGCCCCAGGGCAGCTTTTGGGGCCTGTGGCCCGTAAACGCGCAGATCATAGGTCCCTCCTTCCGGCGCGTCACAGAAAAGGACGACAAAACGCGCCTGCAGGTTGCATCTTTTCGAAATTTTTTCGCGGCAGCTTAGTATAGCACAATCTCTTTCAGAAAAAAAGCGGTTGCAAAACATTTCTTCTCCTGTATAATAGAGATGCAGACAATTGAAAAAGATGTCTTCAGGGCAGGGTGCAATTCCCGACCGGCGGTATAGTCCGCGCGCGCAAGCTGAACCGGTGAAACTCCGGTACCGACAGTAAGGCCAGTTTCTGGCATGAGTCTGGATGGAAGAAGATGTGTGATACAGATTCCCCCACGCAGTACGATTCACACCTGGAAGGCATGGCTTTTCAGGTGTTTGACTATTTTATGGAGGTCTTTGTATCATGACCGAATTCCTGCAAACCGCAAAAGAGAACCTGACCTTTCTGCTGACCTGCCTGGGCATCTTTGCCGCCCTGGTATTGGCCGCCTGGTTGGCCCAGCACTTCCTGGCCAAAGACCGGCGCGGCATCTCCTCCGCCCGACGTATCAGCTATGTGGCCATGTTTGCCGCCTTCGCAGCAGTCCTGATGTTTTTAGAGATTCCCCTGTTTTTCGCCCCTTCCTTTTATAAAATCGATCTCAGCGAAATCCCGGTTCTGATCTGCACCTTCTATCTGGGACCCGTAGCCGGCGTCGTCTGCGAACTGATCAAGGTCATACTGAAGCTGCTGCTCAAGGGAACCAGCACCGCCTTCGTTGGCGACTTCGCCAATTTTGTGGTGGGATGCGCCCTGGTGCTGCCGGCATCCGTGATCTATCACTGCAAAAAAAGCAAAAAGACTGCCATTATCGGCCTGGCCGTTGGTACGGCTTGCATGACTGTATTTGGCAGCGCCTTCAATGCGGTCTACCTGCTTCCGAAATTTGCCCAGCTCTATGGCATGCCTCTGGACGCCATTATCGGCATGGGCACCGCCGTCAATCCGTCCATCACCAGCGTCTCCACCCTGGTCCTCTTCGCCGTGGTGCCTTTCAACATTCTCAAGGGTTTCCTTGTCTCCGTGATCACCCTGCTGCTGTACAAGCGGGTCGAGCGGCTGCTGATCCGGGACTGATCTATTGTACCGCCCATGCGCCCCTCTTTTGTCACAGCTTTGTAAACTTTTTGTAAATGTCCGTAACCTCTCTGCGGTCTGCAGGGAGGTTACGGCATGTTTCCCCATTGTCAAGTCCCCCGGCAGCCGAAACAGAGAAAATCTTCCGCCGATATTTTGGAGAAAATGCCACTATCTTTTTCTGGCCGAATCCTATATATTGTGTCTTGCTTCGCGTTTCCGGCCCGAGAGGCACAAGATTTTCTGCCATCTTCGGAAAATAGGGATTGACATAATCCATTTTATCTGTCATAATAAGCCTGCAGTCACAAGATATGGTGTCATTCGTTTTTCATCGTACTAGATATAGAGAGGGAGATCTCATGAAAATCATTAAGCGCAACGGTTCTGAGGCCGTCTTTGACATTGAAAAAATTGAAAACGCCGTCACCAAGGCCAACAATACTGTGGAAGAGTCCGAGCGCATGACGCCCACGCAGATCAAGCGCATCGCCCAGAGCGTCGAGCTGGCCTGCCAGGAGATGAACCGCAGCCTGGGCGTGGAGGAAATCCAGGATCTGGTGGAAAAGCAGATCATGGCCCACGGCGCGTTTGAGGTAGCCAAGCACTATATCACCTACCGCTATACCCGCAGCCTGGTGCGCCGGAGCAACACCACCGACGACCGGATTCTGAGCCTCATTGAATGCAACAACGAAGAGGTCAAGCAGGAGAACGCCAACAAGAACCCCACGGTCAACGCCGTGCAGCGGGACTATATGGCCGGCGAGGTGTCCAAGGACATCACCAAGCGGCTTCTGCTGCCCCAGGATATTGTGGAAGCCCATGAAGCCGGTATCATCCATTTCCACGATTCCGACTACTATGCCCAGCATATGCACAACTGCGACCTGGTCAATCTGGATGATATGCTGCAGAACGGCACGGTGATTTCCGGTACCCTGATCGAGAAGCCCCACAGCTTCTCCACGGCCTGCAACATCGCCACGCAGATCATCGCCCAGGTGGCCTCCAACCAGTACGGCGGCCAGTCCATTTCTCTGACCCATCTGGCCCCCTTCGTCCAGGTCAGCCGGGAGAAGATCCGCAAGACCGTGGAGCAGGAGCTGGCAGCCTTCGGCGTCACCGCCACCGAAGAGGCCATTTCCAAAGTGGTCGAGGACCGGCTGCGGGATGAAATCCGCCGCGGCGTCCAGACCATCCAGTATCAGGTGGTCACCCTCATGACCACCAACGGCCAGGCCCCCTTCATCACCGTGTTCATGTACCTCAACGAGGCCCGCAGCGAGCAGGAGAAGAAGGATCTGGCGGTCATCATCGAGGAAACCCTGCGCCAGCGCTATGAGGGCGTGAAGAACGAAAAGGGCGTGTGGATCACCCCCGCCTTCCCCAAGCTGATCTATGTCCTGGAAGAGGACAATATCCATGAGGATTCCCCCTACTGGTATCTGACCAAGCTGGCGGCCAAGTGCACCGCCAAGCGTATGGTGCCGGATTATATTTCCGAGAAGAAGATGCTGGAGCTGAAGGTGGACAAAAACGGGGAAGGCCACTGCTACACCTGCATGGGCTGCCGCTCCTTCCTGACTCCCTATGTGGACGAGAACGGAAAGCCCAAATACTACGGCCGTTTCAATCAGGGCGTGGTCACCATCAACCTGGTGGATGTGGCCCTGTCCTCCGGCCGGGATATGGATAAGTTCTGGAGCATCTTCGACGAGCGGCTGGAGCTGTGCCACCGGGCACTGCTGTGCCGCCATGAACGGCTCAAGGGAACCCTGTCCGACGCCGCCCCCATTCTGTGGCAGTACGGCGCCCTGGCCCGGCTGCCCAAGGGAGAGCCCATTGACAAGCTGCTCTACGGCGGTTACTCCACCATCTCCCTGGGCTACGCCGGCCTGTATGAGTGCGTCAAGTACATGACCGGCAAGTCCCACACCGATGAGGAAGCCAAGCCCTTCGCCCTTTCCGTCATGCAGCACATGAACGACGCCTGCGCCGGCTGGAAGAAGCAGCACAACATTGACTTCTCCCTCTACGGCACGCCTCTGGAATCCACCACCTACAAGTTTGCCAAGTGCCTGCAGAAGCGTTTCGGTGTGATCCCCGGTATCACGGACAAGGGTTATATCACCAACTCCTATCACGTTCATGTGTCCGAGCCCATTGACGCCTTCACCAAGCTGGCCTTTGAGGCAGACTTCCAGAAGCTGAGCCCCGGCGGCGCCATCAGCTATGTGGAAGTGCCCAATATGCAGAACAACATCGACGCCGTGCTGGAGGTCATGAAATTTATCTACGACCACATCATGTATGCCGAGCTGAACACCAAGTCGGATTACTGCCAGGTGTGCGGCTTCGACGGCGAGATCGAAATCCGCGAGGACGCCGACGGCAAGCTGGTCTGGACCTGTCCCCAGTGCGGCAATCAGGATCAGAGCAAGATGAACGTCGCCCGCCGAACCTGCGGCTATATCGGCACCCAATTCTGGAACCAGGGACGGACCCAGGAAATCCGGGACCGGGTTCTGCACCTGTAAATCAGGGTCTGCCGTAAAATGCGCCAAACATGATTGCACCAGGGCTCCCCTACAATAGGGGAGCTGTCAGCGAAGCTGACTGAGGGGTGTCAAACTGCTAAGATTCACATGCAATTGCAATGATACTTGGCAGTTTGACACCCCTCCGGCCTTTCAGGCCACATCCCCTATTGTAGAGGAGGCATTGGGTGCAGCCTATGCTTGTATCTTGCGTGGCGGGTCCTTTTTCCATTGCCAATTGTTCCTTCCTTTGTTATACTATTTTATAAAACAATCAAGCAGGTGGTTTTATGAACTACGCCAGCATCAAAAATTGTGACATTGCCAACGGGCCGGGCGTGCGGATCAGCCTGTTTGTCTCCGGCTGCACCCATCACTGCAAGGACTGCTTCAACCAGGAGGCTTGGGACTTCAACTATGGCCAGGTCTTTGACCAGAGCGTCATGGACCATATTCTGGAGCTGCTGCAGCCCGGCTACATCCGCGGTATTACCTATCTGGGCGGCGAGCCCCTGGATCCCCGGAACCAAGGAGGATTGCTGGAGCTGTCGCGGCAGATCAAGGCCCGGCTGCCGGAGAAGTCCATCTGGTGCTTCACCGGCTATGTCTGGGAACATCTGCCCCAGGTGCCAGGCGTCACGGAGGAGCTGCTTTCCCTGTGTGACGTGCTGGTGGACGGGCCCTTTATCGCGGCACAGAAAAACTTGAGCCTGCGGTTCCGCGGCTCGGAAAACCAGAGACTGATTGACGTTCCCAGGAGCCTGGCAGAGAATCAGGTTGTTCTGTGGGATGAATAAGGAGGACACACCATGCCCACCCCTGTTGCAGTGAAAAAACTCCGGCCCAACGCCAAGCTTCCAACCTATGGCTCGGAATTTGCCGCCGGTGCGGACTTGTACGCCTGTCTTGACGCCCCCGTGACCGTTGCCCCCCATGAGACTGTTCTTGTGCCCACAGGCCTGTCCCTGGAGATTCCCGTGGGCTGGGCCGGACTGGTCTACGCCCGCAGCGGTCTGGCTTCCAAGCGGAATCTGGCCCCTGCCAACAAAGTGGGCGTCATCGATCCGGACTACCGGGGGGAAGTCATGGTCTCCCTCCATAACCACGGCACAACGCCCCAGACGGTGGAGCCCGGCGAACGGGTGGCCCAGCTGGTGCTGACCCCCTATCTGACGGCACAGTTTTTCGAAGCGGAGGCGCTGTCCGACACCGTCCGGGGCCAGGGCGGCTTCGGCTCCACGGGAACGAAATAGCACGTTTCGGTATGATCCTGCAGGCGTGCCGCTTACAGAGGGCTTTTCACAAAACCCGGCTGCAACGGCGCGCCGGGGTCGTCGCGCCCTACATGGGGCACGAGGGCGCATACCAGATTCAGGAGGTCCAAACTATGGCTGATTTTTTGCCCATCTCCAGGCGGGATATGCAGGCCCGGGGCTGGGAGCAATGCGACTTTGTCTATATCATCGGCGACGCCTATGTGGACCACCCCTCCTTCGGCCACGCCATCATCAGCCGGGTGCTGGAGGCCGCCGGTTATAAGGTCGGCATCCTTTCCCAGCCCAACTGGAAAGATCCCCAGTCCATCAACGTTCTGGGGGAGCCGCGGCTGGGTTTCCTGGTTATGGGCGGCAACATGGATTCCATGGTAAACCATTATTCCGTGTCCAAAAAGCGCCGGAAAACCGACGCCTTTACACCCGGCGGCGTCATGGGCAAACGGCCCGACTACGCTGTGACGGTCTACTGCAATTTAATCCGCCGCACCTATCCCAAAAAGCCCATTCTCATCGGCGGCATCGAAGCCAGCCTGCGGCGGCTGGCCCATTACGATTACTGGTCAGACAAGCTCAAGCGCTCCGTCCTGCTGGATTCCCAGGCGGATATCCTCCTGTATGGCATGGGCGAGCGCAGCGTGGTGGAGCTGGCCGACGCCCTGAACGCCGGCATGGACGTGAAGGACATCACCTGGGTGGACGGTACGGTGTATTCCTGCAAAGAGGTGGACGAGGCCGTTCCCAAAATTCTCCTGCCCTCCTACGACGCCCTGTGCAAGGACAAGCGCAAGTACGCCGAGAGTTTTTACCTGCAGTACCAGAACACCGATCCCTTCACTGCCAAGCGGCTGGTGGAGCCCTACAGCGAACGGTTCGTGGTCCAGAATCCGCCCCAAAAGCCCCTGAGCCAGGAGGAGATGGACCGGGTCTACGGCCTGCCCTATGCCAGGACCTGGCACCCCAGCTATGAAAAGGCCGGCGGCGTCCCCGCCATTGCGGAGGTGCAGTTCAGTCTGATCTCCAACCGGGGCTGCTTCGGTGCCTGCAGCTTCTGCGCCCTGACCTTCCACCAGGGACGGATTATCCAGACCCGGAGCCATCCGTCCATCCTGGCCGAAGCCAGACAGCTGACCCGAGACCCCGATTTTAAGGGCTATATCCACGATGTGGGCGGCCCCACCGCCAACTTCCGTCAGCCCGCCTGTCCCAAGCAGCTGACCAAAGGTGCCTGCCAGCACCGGCAGTGCCTCTTCCCCACCCCCTGCAAAAACATGGTGGCAGATCATTCGGACTATCTGAGCCTGCTGCGTCAGCTGCGGCAGCTGCCCGGCGTAAAAAAGGTCTTTATCCGCAGCGGCATCCGCTTTGACTATCTGCTGGCGGACAAGAGCGACGTATTCTTCAGGGAGCTGGTGAAATACCATGTATCCGGCCAGCTGAAGGTGGCCCCGGAGCATGTAGCCGATCCGGTGCTGGACCTCATGGGCAAACCCCGGCACTGTGTCTATGAGCGGTTCCTGGAGAAGTACAAGCGGCTGAACCAGCAGCTGGGCCTGAAACAGTATGTGGTGCCCTATCTCATGAGCTCCCACCCCGGCTCCACCTTGCAGGAGGCTGTCGCTCTGGCGGAATATCTCCGGGACCTGGGCTATATGCCGGAGCAGGTGCAGGATTTTTATCCCACGCCATCCACCATTTCCACCGTGATGTATTACACCGGCCTGGATCCCAGAACCATGAAGCCGGTCTATGTCCCCACCAATCCCCATGAAAAGGCCATGCAGCGGGCGCTGATTCAGTACCGCGATCCCAAGAACTATGCCCTGGTTCACGAAGCTCTGGTGAAAGCCGGCCGGACCGATTTGATCGGCTACGACAAAAAGTGCCTCATCAAGCCCATGTCCAAGCCCAGGCCGGAGACGAAGAAACTCCCGGTGAAGCAAAAAAAGAGACGATAACCCAAGCTCTGCGCGCCCCGAAAGGGCGCGCAGGGTGTTATTTTGCAAACATATATCTTGCATCCCGTGGGAAAATATTGTATATTAAGCGGTATGATAAATTTGAAACGAGGTGTCCTCATGAGTAAGGTCTATCTTCCGGCAGGCTACAGGCCGCCCCTATCGGTCTATGAAACGCAGCGGGCCATTGAATTCATCAAGAGCAATTTTCAGATGAATCTGAGCCATGCGCTGAATCTGCGGCGGGTGTCCGCCCCGCTGTTTGTGGAAGAGAATTCCGGACTCAACGATAACCTCAACGGCTATGAGCGGCCGGTCGGCTTTGACATCCCCGATGTAAACGCCAACGCCCAGGTGGTTCACTCCCTGGCCAAATGGAAGCGTCTGGCCCTGAAGCGCTATGAATTCAGCCCAGGCAAGGGCCTGTTCACCGACATGAACGCCATCCGCCGGGATGAAGAGGTGGATAACCTCCACTCCGTCTATGTGGATCAGTGGGACTGGGAGAAGATTATCACCCGGGAGGACCGCACGGTGGATTATCTCAAGCGGACGGTGCGGGACATCGTCGGCGCCATCTGCGAAACCGCCGAGGCTCTGAACGTGGCCTTCCCCAGTCTGCGCACCAGGCTGTCCCGGGATGTGACCTTCGTCACCACCCAGGAGCTGGAGGACCGCTGGCCGGAGCTGACCCCCAAGGAGCGGGAAAATGCCATCTGTCGGGAACACAAGACCGTATTCCTCATGCAGATCGGCCGGAAGCTGAAAAGCGGCAAGCCCCATGACGGCCGCGCCCCCGATTACGACGACTGGGACCTCAACGGCGACATTCTGTTCTGGAACGACGTGTTGGACTGCAGCTTCGAGGTTTCCTCCATGGGTATCCGGGTCAGTCCGGAATCCCTGGACCGCCAGCTGACCGAGGCCGGCTGCGATGACCGGCGGCAGCTGCCCTTCCACAAAATGCTGCTGGCGGGCCAGCTGCCCCTGACCATGGGCGGCGGCATCGGCCAGAGCCGCCTGTGCATGCTGCTCATGGGCGTGTGCCACATCGGCGAAGTCCAGTCCAGCCTGTGGGATGCGGAAACCCGGAAAGCCTGCGAACAGGCCGGCGTCCTGCTGCTGTAAAAACCGATGCGTCTCCTGGCGGGTCCGTCTGCAGGACGTGCCGCAAGACGCAATTCATAATAAAGGAGCAACAACATCATGGAACTGATTTCCGTCCGAGACTTATACAAGTACACCGGCGACTACGCCGGAAAAGAGATCACCGTCGGCGGCTGGGTCCGCAGCATCCGGGCCAGCAAGGCCTTCGGTTTCATCGTCCTGTCCGACGGCACCTATTTCAACCCCCTCCAGGTGGTCTATCACGACACCATGGAAAACTTTCAGGCTGTCTCCAAGCTGAATGTGGGCACAGCCCTGGTGGTCCGGGGCACCTTGGTGGAGACCCCCGACGCCAAGCAGCCCTTCGAGCTGCAGGCGGAAGAAGTCACGGTGGAGGGCGCCTCCACGCCGGACTATCCCCTGCAGAAGAAGCGCCACACCCTGGAGTACCTGCGGACCATGACCCACCTGCGGCCCCGCACCAACACCTTCCAGGCGGTGTTCCGTGTCCGCAGCCTGGCGGCCTACGCCATCCACAAGTTCTTCCAGGAGCGGGACTTCGTCTATGTCCACACGCCCCTGATCACCGGCTCTGACTGTGAGGGCGCCGGCGAGATGTTCCAGGTCACCACTCTGGACCTGGCCAACATCCCCATGACAGAGGACGGCAAGGTGGACTTCTCCAAGGACTTCTTCAACAAGCCCACGAACCTGACCGTCTCCGGCCAGCTCAACGGCGAAACCTATGCCATGGCCTTCCGCAACATCTACACCTTCGGTCCCACTTTCCGGGCGGAAAACTCCAACACCACCCGCCACGCCGCCGAGTTCTGGATGATCGAGCCGGAGATCGCCTTCGCCGATCTGGAGGACGACATGCGTCTGGCCGAGGATATGATCAAGTTCATCATCTCCTATGTGCTGGAAAACGCCCCGGAGGAAATGGCCTTCTTCAACCAGTTCGTGGATAAGGGCCTGCTGGAGCGGCTGCACCACGTCATGACCTCCGACTTTGGCCACATCACCTACACCGAGGCCGTCAAAATTCTGGAGGAACACAATGATCAGTTCGAATATCCTGTCCACTGGGGCAGCGACCTGCAGACCGAACACGAGCGCTATCTGACTGAGGTCGTCTTCCAGCGTCCCGTGTTTGTCACTGACTATCCCAAGGAGATCAAGGCCTTCTATATGAAACTGAATCCCGACGGCAAGACTGTGGCTGCCATGGACTGCCTGGTGCCGGGCATCGGCGAGATCATCGGCGGCAGCCAGCGTGAGGACGACTACGACACCCTGCTGGCCCGCATGAACGAACTGGGTCTGAAGCCCGAGGACTACGGCTTCTATCTGGACCTGCGGAAATATGGCTCCGCCCGTCACGCCGGCTTCGGTCTGGGCTTCGAGCGCTGCGTCATGTATCTCACGGGCATGGGCAACATCCGCGACGTGATTCCCTTCCCCAGAACCGTCAACAACTGCGACCTGTAATACACGAGGGCTGCTGCAAATGAATTGCAGCAGCCCTCAGCACGTTATAAAGCCACGCGATCCAAACGCCTGTCGTTGCGAGGAGCCGCAAAGGAGGGAACGGATTGCCACGGCCCCTGCGGAGCCTCGCAATGACACGCATTTATGAATGCATCACAGTACACGAAACGTACTTTTGTAGGGCACGACCACTGG
>CAMBCW010000003.1 GCA_945864925.1 uncultured Clostridia bacterium | reverse complement strand
CCGGGGACCCACTGATTAAGAGTCAGTTGCTCTACCAACTGAGCTAAAGGTGCAGAGCAGGTTCATCTGAACTTTATTTATTATAGTGTATTTTTAGGGATTGTCAAGGCACCGGCAGGAAAAATTTCTCGAAGCGGGGAGAAAAGATCCGCTTTATTGGACAGCAATCCTGTTATACTGACTCCGAAAGGAGTGACTGCGGATGGTGCAGCAGATTATGCAGGGGTTGAATCCAGCGCAGAGGGCAGCGGTGGAGGCCACAGAGGGCTATATTCGGGTGGTGGCAGGTGCCGGCTCCGGCAAGACCAAGACGCTGACCCGGCGGTTTTTGTATCTGGTGGAGGTTCTGGGGATTTCTCCGGCCAGCATTTTGTGTGTGACGTTTACCAATAAGGCGGCTGCGGAGATGAAAAAGCGAATCCGCCGCACCCTGCCGGACCGGGATCTGGCCCATATCACAACCTTCCATGGGTTCTGCGTGAACCTTTTAAAGGAGGACTGCCATGTGGCCCAGTATCCCTCCACCTTCATCGTCCTGGACGAGGAGGACAAGGCGGCCATTCTAAAAACCGTCTTTGAGGACCTGCACATCACCTCCCGGGAGATGACCATCAAGGAAGCCATCGACTATATCGGATGGCGCAAGGGCGGCCGGGGCTATGTGAAAACCCTTATCGATATGGATTTGGAACGCCTGCGGAGCCTGGAGACCACGGCCTCCACGCTGAAGGACCAGGTGCTCTACCGGTATTTTTACGAGCAGCGCAAATGCTACGGCCTGGACTTCGACGATATCATCTATTTTGCTCTTTACATCCTGAAAGAGGACCGGGCGGTGCGGGAGAAGTGGCAGAAGCGGCTGGAGTACATCATGGTGGACGAGTTCCAGGATATCGACAAGGACCTCTACGAGCTGGCGGAGATTCTCTCCGGCCACCACAAAAACCTCTTTGTGGTGGGGGACCCGGATCAGACCATCTACACCTGGCGGGGCGCGGACGTGAACTTCATTCTGGAGTTTGAGAGCAAGCACCCCGGCGCAAAAACCATTATCCTGGACGTGAACTACCGCTCCACGCCGGAGATTTTAGCGGCGGCCAACGCGCTCATCGCCCACAACCGCCAGCGCATGGAAAAGAAGCTGGAACCCGTCCGTCCCAGCCAGAAAAAGCCGTTCTATTACCATGCCAAGACCCAGCAGGCAGAGGCGGGCTGGATAGCGGCTGAAATCAAACGGTTGACAGCCGGTGGCCTGGCGCCCAACCGGATCGCCGTGCTCTACCGGGCGCACCATGTCTCCCGGGCCATTGAAGAAGCGCTGATCCGGGAGAAGATACCCTATGTGCTCTATTCCGGCGTGGAGTTCTATAAGCGCAAGGAAATCAAGGATGTACTTTGCTATCTGCGGATGGTAGCCTCAGGGGACGATATGGCCTTCCTGCGGACTGTCAACGAGCCGCGGCGTGGCGTGGGACGTACCCGTATCGCTTATCTCAAGGATTATGCCGCCCTGCGTGGCATGAGCCTCTATGAGGCCCTGCTGGAGAACCTGGAGACGGAGCTGTTCCGGAAAAGCCGGGCGGCGGAGTACGCCCGGATGATCGAGAAATACCGGGCCATCTATCCGAGTATGGATTTGACGGATTTGCTGACGGAAATTCTGACGGAGAGCGGTTATGAGGCCATGCTGCGGCTGTCCGGCGAGGAGGACCGGCTGGATAACCTGGCGGAATTGAAGCAGGCCATCTACGACTACGAGGCCCGGGCCGGGGAGCTGGTGACGCTGGAGGGCTATCTGGCCCATGCGGCCCTGTTTACCAATATGGACACCGTGGAGAAGGCTGCCGCTGTGAAGCTCATGACCGTGCACGCGGCCAAGGGCCTGGAGTTCCCGGCGGTATTCCTCTGCGGCCTTTCCGAGGGGATTTTTCCCACCAAGCGGGCCAACACCCGGGAAAAGCTGGAGGAGGAGCGCCGGCTGTGCTATGTGGCTTTTACCCGGGCCGAGGACCGGCTGTATCTGTCGGACAGCGCCGGCCAGGGCTATGACGGTGTCAGCCGCTGCCCCTCCCGGTTCCTGCTCAACGCAGGAGCGGAGCATGTGGACTATGCGGAACCTTTGGAACCGTCCCTGCTGGAAGAGGCCCGCAGACAGATGGAAAAAACCGAGTCACCGGAGCCTGCGCCCCGGGATGCCTTTGCGCCCAAAACCAGGGTGCGGCACCCGGTCTTTGGGGAAGGAACGGTCCTGGCGCCGGGAGAAGGCGGCGTGATTGTCCAGTTTGACCGAATCGGTACCCCCAGGACCATTGCCCCGGGGGTACTGGAAATTCAGAATGCAAAATGAAAAATGAATAATGAATAATGAATAATGAATAATGAAAAATGAATAATTGAGGTGTCCGCTGCGCGGACGGATCTTAATTTTTACTGTAGGGCGGCCAGACTCTTGGCCGCCGTTTGCAGGCAGCTGCGTCCCTTGGTTCACCGCTGCAGGTGCAGGTCTTCTTCTGTAATGGGCCGGTGGGGGCGGCAGGGATTGCCGAAGGCCACGCAGTTGTCGGGGATGTCCTTCACCACGACGCTGCCGGCCAAGATGACCAAGTTGCTGCCGATGGTGACGCCCGGCACCACCACGGTGCCGCCGCCGATCCAAACATGGCTTCCGACCCGGATGGGCAGGGCCTTTTCATAGAGCCGGTCCCGCAGGGCCGGATGGATGGGATGGTGGGCGGTGTAGAAACCGCAGCTGGGGCCCAGGAACACATAGTCTCCGAAGATGATCTTGCCGGGATCTACAAAAACACAGTTGTTATTGGCATAAAAGTGATCGCCGGCTTCGATATTCCAGCCAAAGCCGCAGAAAATGTTGGGCTCCACATAGGGGTTAACGCCCACCTTGCCAAAAAGCTGACGGATCAGCTCTTCCCGGCGCTTCATGTCCGAGGGACGGGTGTGGTTGTACTCATAGCAAAGGTCGGCGCACTGCAGATGGGATTCTTCCCGGCCGGGGAAGGTGGTATCATACAAAAGGCCCGCCTGGCATTTCTCCAGCTCGGTCATACGATGGCCTCCCGCAGCCATTCCAGCGTGCAGTTGACCATGTGATGGCCCAGTTCTTCGCTGGCTTCCTTGGCGCTCTGGGCGAACCATTCGGTGTTGTCCTTGCAGCGGGACAGGTCCACCAGTTCCGGATAGGTGCCCATGAGCAGGGAAGTCTCCCACTTGCCGGCGTGGTCGAAGCCGCCGCACTTAATCTGGGCGTCTGCGCCGATGAGAGGGATGACCTTGATGTAGGAGAAGGGATCGTCGCCGGAGCCCAGGTTCTCGTAGTAGGAGGCATAGTCGTCGCTGCCCCACCAGCCCTTGCCCAGACGCTCCTCCATGTATTCCATGGTGACTTTCTTGGCGGCCTTGTGGCAGGCGATGGTCATGGGCATGAGGCCAGCAGCCTCGGTCTGGTGGTGGGGGATCAGGTAGATGTTTTTATGCCCTGCATCGATCATGGATTTGAGGATGTTGTACAGGTATGCGGCGTAGGCGTCCTCGTCCACTTGGAAATGGCTGGGTCTGGGGCCGCAAACGGCATAGGAAGCTATGCCATACCAGATCGGCGGGCAGACAACAATTTCCTTCTCTTTCTCAAGCTCCCGGAGACACCCGGTGACCACCAGCGTGTCTGTGCCGCAGGAGGCATGATGGGCATGATACTCCAGCGTGCCAATGGGGATGATAAAGGGAACCCGCCGATCCACGGCATCCTGAATCTGGTCATAGAACATTTCAATGAGCTGCATGGATTTTTCTCCTTCCTGAAAGGATTGCGAGACTGTAGCCAGCCTCGCAATCCAATTGAATTAAGCGGTTTTCTGCGGAGCCTTTCTGGGCTTGCGGACGCGGACAGTGCCGCCGGACATCCGGGTGCTGACGATCAGCACGATGATCAGCAGGCCGCCCCAAATCAGAGAGGCATAGTAAGTATTGAGCTGCGGGAACATGTTGACGCCGGTGGCAATGATCTGGATGGTGATGATGGAAAGCAGAACGTCCATGATCTTGCCCATGCCGCCGTCCGGAAGAACGCCGGCCAGCACCAGGATCAGGATACAGCGCATGACGTAAGAAGTGCCGTAGTCCGCCTTGGCAGAACCCATGGTGGAGACCATGATCAGGCAGCCGATGCAGGAATACACAGCGCTGAGGATATAAGAGGTCAGCAGCATGTTGTGGGTATTGATGGCGGAGAACCGGGCGGCCTTCAGGTTGTTGCCCATCATGTACAGCTTCTCGCCGAAGACGGTGAACTTCAGCAGGAATGCGGCAATGATAAACAGGACAATGAAAATCAGCAGGGGAATGGACAGGAAACCGAACAGCTCCATGTGGCCGATTTCCGTGTACAGTGCGGGCAGGCCTTTGACGGCATAGCCCTTGGTCAGCGCAGTGGAGAAGCCGGTCCACACCAGCTGCATGGCGATGGTGGCCATAACAGGGGGAATGTTCAGCCGGCTGACCAGCACGGCATTGATGGCGCCGCCGATGATGGCGATGCTCAGGGCGATGAGGATTGCCACAAACATAATGCTGCCCACCTGGCCGTTGGTCATGCCGTCCACGACATGGGCGGACATATAGTTGACAGCAAGAATGGAGGCGAAGTCACCCAGGGCCACGAAGGACATATCCATATGGCCGCTGATAAAGGCGAACATCAGGCCCAAGGTCATGCAGCCATATTCGGGGAACTGCATGGTCATGCCCTTCCAGAGGCTGAGCTTCCAGAAAGCGCCGCCCTTGGTAGCGGTAAAGAACACCAGGATCAGAGCCATCAGGCCCAGGAGCATGACGGTATAGCGGTTATTTTTTGTAAAGGTTTTCAGTTTCATAGATGCCATACCTCCCTCTCAGTGTTTCTGGCGCATGGCCTGCAGGGCGGAGACCGTAACGCCGATGAGGATGACCAGACCATTGAAGAAGCTCTGCCAATAGGTATCAATGCCGACCAGCAGCATGGAGTTGGACACCACGGTGATGATGGAGATGGCGCAGACGGTGCCAAAGACCGTGCCCTCACCGCCGAAGATGCTGGCGCCGCCCAGGATGACGGCGGGGATGATGGTCATTTCCTTGCCCACCAGAGCCTTGGGGATGGACTGGCTGGCCATGCAGACGCGGATCATGCCGGTGAAGCCGGCCACAGCGCCCACAACGGAATACAGCAGGAACTTGATGCGCTTGACATTGTAGCCGGCGCGCTCAGCGGAGACTTCGTTGCCGCCGATGGCATAGAGGGCGCGGCCAAACATGGTGCGGTTCAGCACAAAGGAAGTGATGATACACAGGGCAATAAAGAACAGGAACATGGTGGTCATGGTGGAGCGCAGGCCAGCGGAGTTATAAACCTCGAAGAGATAGCTCTTGCCCATTTCCTTGAAGCCGTTGGGCAGCGTGGAGGTGATTTCCTTCAGCTGCAGCAGGCCCATGGACAGGCCGGTGAAGAAGGTCTGAGTGGCCAGGGTGACAATCATGGTGTTGAGCCGGAAGTTGGAGATGATCCAGCCGTTGAACATGCCCAGGCACCAGCCGATGATGGCGGCCAGCAGGAAGCCCATCCAGGGGTTGGTCTGGCACCAGCCCTGATTGAGGCAGATGGTGGTGGCCAGAGAATAGGACAGGGCGGAAACCGCGGGGAAAGACAGGTCGAAGCCGCCGGAGATCATAACCACCAGGGAGCACATGGCAAACATGCCGTCCACAACCATGGCGCGGAGAATGGTGACAATCTGGGTGGGCTCAAACAGCTGCCCTTTGGAGATAATGCCGATGAGGGCGATCATAAGAATTAAGACCAGGAAGATATAAAACTCTGTCCTGCGTGTCATGCGTTTGATTGCAGCTTTGTTCATAATAGCCTCCTCCTTAGCGAATGATTTCGAGGATGTTATCTTCTGTGATGGCGTCGCCGGTCATTTCACCGACAATGGCGCCTTCCTTCATGACGATAACACGGCTGCAGTTGACCACGACTTCGGCCAAGTCGTCGGAGATGATCATGACAGCCAGACCCTCATTGGCCAGCTGGTGCACCAGGGCGTGAATATCCTGCTTGGCGCCTACGTCAACGCCCACAGTAGGGCCGTTGAGAATCAGCAAATCCAAATCATTGCTCAGCCACTTGGACAGGACGATTTTCTGCTGGTTACCGCCGGACAGGGTGGAGGCGTTCTTTTTGGGATCGTTCGTGGCGATAGAGAAAATTTTGACCCACTTGGCGGCATCCTCATAAATATCTTTCTTTTTCAGCAGGCCCAGTGCGTTGGACAGCCGCTTCAGAGATGCCAGTGTAATGTTGTCGGCAATGGGCTGCTGCAGACACAGGCCCTCTGTCAGACGGTCCTCCGGCACATAGCCGATCCGCAGCTTCTGCGCGGCAATGGGGGAGGGGATTTTAACGCTCTTTCCGTTCAGAATGATCTGCCCGCCGGAAGGCTTGGCCAGACCAAACAGGGACAGGGCCAGCTCTGTACGGCCGGAACCCAGAAGTCCGGTGACGCCCAGAATTTCGCCCTTGCGCAGCTCAAAGCTGACATCCTGCAGCTTGCCGGGCATGCACAGGTTTTTGACTTCCAGAATCGGCTCGGCGCTGATATTGGTGGGGACAAAGCGGTCATCCACCAGTTCACGGCCGGTCAGGTAATATGTAAAATCACGGCGGGTCAGGTCGGCAGTCTGGCCGGAATAGACGTTCTTGCCATTGCGCATGATGCACACGTCGTCAGAAATCTCAAAAATTTCCTCGGTTTTGTGGCTGATGAACATGATGGCGATACCGGAATCCCGCAGCTGACGGACGGTGACGAACAGAGCGTCAACCTCTTTCTTGGTCAGGGCTGTGGTGGGCTCATCCATGATGATCAGCTTGGCGTTGAACAGCAGGGCGCGGCAAATGGCGACGAGCTGTTTGTCTGCCACGCTCAGCTCGCCCATTTTGGCATCCAGATCGATGTTGCAGCCGATCTTGGACAGGGCCTCTCTGGCAGTGGCGTCCCAGCGTTTCCGGTTGACCATCTTGCGGCCGGCTGTGATCTCCGAGTTGATGGCCAGGTTCTCGCGGACAGTCAGGTTGGGGAAAATGGACAGATCCTGGTAGATAACCTGGATGCCCAGCCGGGTGGCTTCGGCAGGGGTGATTTTGGTGATCTCCTTGCCTTCGAAGATCACCTGGCCTTCGTCCTTGGTGTAGACACCGGAGATGATTTTGACCAGGGTGGATTTGCCGCAGCCGTTTTCACCGGCCAGGCACATAACTTTGCCGGGGCGTACCTTGAAGTTCACATTGTCCAGCGCGCGGACGCCGGAAAAGGACTTGCAGATCCCGGTCATTTGAAGCAAATATTCTTCAGACATGGCAAACTCCTTCTTCTGTTGTGGGGTTTTGGGCAACTGCGTGTGTATGTGGATGTTCTGGCTTAGAATACAGTTTAGAGGAGGCGTGTCATTGCCGCCTCAGTCCAACAAAGCATGACCCTTTGGCAGACTGAGACAGCAATTGAAAACCGTGCTTTGTGCGGTGCAGTTTTTCCGGGGCAAGCTGTTTGATAAAACGCACAGAGGACCTGATCCCCGCATACACTCCCTACTCTGCGGGGAAAGGAACGGATATGTGCGTATTTTGTCGGATTTCAGCCCGATTGAAAGGGGGCAGGGAAGCGTGCTTCCCTGCAGCAGCTGACGCTGCTGCGGTTTTCCGGGGGAAAACCGTTTGATTGAACGCGCGGGGGGCCTGGCCCCCCGCACACACTCCCTGCTGCGTGGGAAGAGGGAGAATGTGCATATTTTGTCGGATTTCAGCCTGATTGAAGGGGGCAGGGAAGCGTGCTTCCCTGCCCCCTTGCTTTACAATATCAATTTGCGGTCATAGCTTAGAAGGTGAAGTTATCCACGTTCTCAGCAGTGATGGCCAGAGCACCGTTGCCAACCACCAGGGAGCCGGTGATTTCAACAGCTTCGTAGCCGACTTCGCCCAGATCCATGCCGGAGGCAGGCTCCACACCCTGATACATCTGCAGGGCCAGGTTCAGCATAGCCTTGGCAGTGACAGCGGGATCCCACAGACCAACAGCCTGCAGAACGCCAGCCTTCAGATAGTCGCGGGTCTCAGAGGGCATAGCCACGGAGATGGCGAACATCTGGCCGGTCAGGCCCAGCTCATCGATGGCGCGGGCAGCACCGGGAGCGTCAAAGGAGGAAGTGCCCAGAATACCCTTCAGGTTGGGGTACTTCTGCTTCAGTTCCTTGGTCAGCTGATAAGCTCTCTCGGCGTCGGACTCGGAGGAGACGCGCTCGTCGGCAACCAGGGTCATGTTGGGATAAGCTTCTTTCTGACGGGCAACAGCGGCGTCAGCCCAGTTGTTGTGGGACTCCATGGTCATGGAGCCGACCATGGTGCAGTACTCGCCTTCTTCGCCCATCATCTTGGCCAGCTCGTCCATCAGGAAGCCGCCCAGACCGGCGTCGTTGAAGGCTTCCACGTCGTAGTCAACGTTTTCCATGGTGGAAGCTTCAGTGGAGATCACGATGATGCCAGCGTCTCTGGCCTGCTTGCAGATCTGCTCGCAAGCGCCGGGGTCGTTGGGGGAGAAGCAGAGGATGTCAACACCCTGGTTGACCAGGTCAGTCATGATCTGAACCTGAGCGGCAGCGTCAACTTCCGTGGGGCCTTTGTAGATGACTTCGTAGCCACTCTCAGCAACCCAGGCTTCGACGCCGGTCTGCACATAGTCCCACCAAGCCTGGCCCATAACCTTGGGCACGAAAGCGATGACGGGGGTGTCATCAGCGGGAGCGGGCTCTTCGGCAGCGGGCTCAGCAGGAGCCTCTTCCTTGGTTTCTTCAGCGGGAGCGGGAGCCGCGGTCTCTTCCTTCTTTTCCTCGGCGGGAGCGGGTTCGCTCTTGGAGCCGCAGGCGACCAGGCCAACGATCATGACCAGAGCCAGAAGCAGAGCAATAAACTTCTTCATTTTGTTTCCTCCTGTTTAATTTGTTTTATAACCTCCGCCGCAGCGGAAATTACCGGATTGGGAGTCAGAGCTTTCTGACAGAGTTGCCGAACACCAGTTCATAGGGAAGGGCCTTCTGGATCAGGGGCGTTTCCGGCAGCTGACCGGTGCTGCGCCGGATCAGCAGGCTGGCCGCCTCGCGGCCGATCTCCTCCACGGGCTGCATAATGCAGGTGTACTGTGTGCCGTAGAGATCTCCCTGGTTGATGGCGTCAAAGCAGGCGATGGAAATATCATCCGGAATGCGGTAGCCTGCGTCCCGAAAGGCCTTGCTGACGCCGTAGGCGTTGGTATTGTTATGGCAGATCACGGCAGTGGGAAGCTTGCCGCCGAGAATTATCCGCCGGCCGGCCTGATAACTGCCGTCAAGGAAGAGGCTGCCGTCAAAGATCCGCTCCGGAGGAACGGTCAGGCCGTGGGCTTCCATGCAGGATAAAAAGCCTTTGAGCCGCTGGTTGGAGACGGTGTCCTGCTGGCCGCTGTTGACGTAGGCGATGTCCCGGTGTCCCAGATTCAGCAGATACTGGGTCAGGTCCCGGGCGGCAGGCTCGTTGTGGATGGAAACCCAGTCGGACCGGCACTCGCCGTCCACCTGCTCGTTGGTGGAGACCACCATGGAAACATCCGAGAAACGGCTCAGATCGCCGATGGTCACAGAGATGATGCCCGTAACGTTTTTGGAGCGGAACAGGTCGAAATATTCCCGTTCCCGCTGGGTATTGTGATTGCATGCGCCCACCAGCACGGAAAAATTCTCTTCCTGACACTTGGCTTCCACGCCCTTCATCAGATAGCAGTAGTAGAGGTTGGTGACGTCGGGGAGGATGACGCCGATGGTGTTGGTGGTGCGGGTGCGCAGGCTCTTGGCATTGAGGTTGGGCTGGTAGTTCACTTCCTCCACCACAGCGAGAACCTTTTGCCGCAGCTCTGGGGAAATGGAACCCTTTCCGTTGATGACCTTGGAAACCGTGGAGGCGGAAACACCGAGCTGGTTGGCAATATCACGAATGGTGGTCTTCAAGCCGCCAGCCCCTTTCGTTGATGGAATACAAATGGAAAAAGAAAGGCAACGGTCTGGGAAGGCTTGGAAGGGACAGGAATGTTTCCTGACAAGACTTGAGATTTCCGCTGCTGTTTCTTTTGGAAAAACAATATCGATAAAAGATTAATCAAATTGACGAAAAAAAGAAGAAATCGTTTTTCTTTCATTATAACTATTCACGAGAAAAAGTCAAGAATTCGTGAAAGCAAAATGAATTTTTAGATATTCAGCCAAAAAATCGGTTTCCTATTTGGGCAGGATTCCAGGGGGCAGGCAGGAAAATTGACAAAAAGAGGGGCCGCAAACCATCGGCTGCGGCCCCTGGCGTAAAAAACGAATCAATCCAGATGGTAGATTTCGGTCATACCGGACCAGAACTCTCCCTCGGCCTTGTCCGGCAGGGGCTCCATCAAAGGCTTAACGATATCCCACCATTTCTGCGTCGTGGGGTCGGCGGCCATTTTGGCCATATCACCTTCAAAATCGTCGCCCACATACTCGTAATAAGCGAACAGATAGTCGCCGCGGCTGTAAATGGAGTAATTCTGGATGTTACATTCCTTAATCATCTCGTTGACGCCGGGCAGGGGATTGGCGTGCCAACGGATATAGGCTTCCTTGCCCTCGGGTTTCACGCGGATGATTTCACCGATACGTTTCATGCTGCCGCCGCCTTTCCGAAATCAATAGATGGTGTCGGCCTCGTCGAACAGGGCCTTGACGTTTTCGGGGGGCACGTCATCCTGCAGGGCCTCGTGGCTGGGAGAGATGATGAGGCCCGTGGGGAAGATGGTGCGCAGTTCGCGAACCTTGGCCCGGACGTCCTCCGGCGTACCCATGGGCAGCAGCTCCTGGGTATCCACACCGCCGCAGAAAGCCACCTGGCCGTCGAATTTGGCCTTCAGATTCTCCGGCTGCATACCGGCGGCCTTGGCCTGGATGGGATGGATGATGTCCACACCGGCTTCGATGAGCAGGGGAATGGCTTCCACAATGGAGCCGCAGGAGTGGTACAGGACCTTAACGCCGTAGCTGTGGGCCAGATCGATGAGCTTTTTGGCGCCGGGGATGACGAACTCGGAAACCAGCTTGGGGCTGATCATCAGACCGCGCTGGCTGCCCATGTCATCGCCGATGAGGATGGCGTGCACCTTGCCCTTGGTGGCTTCCAGGAAAATTTTCAGAGCTTTGACGTAGAATTCCACGATGTGATCGTCCACATAGTGGACCATTTCCGGCTCCGCGACCATGTTCATCAGGGCAGTCTGCATGCCGAACGCGGCGCAGGTATCCTGGAAGTGGCAGGCCCACAGCATGCCCATGATGGTCTTGCCCTCGGGGGCTTCGTCCACCAGCTGACGGCACAGGTTGGGATCGATATAGTCAGCGGGGTCGGGCCAGGGGAAGTTGACGGCTTCGACGTCCTCCAAATCCTCGCAGTTGCAGAAGCAGCCGTCTGCAGTCAGGGTACGGTGCTCAGTATCCACGTTGGTACCGTTCATGTACCAGTCAAAAGCGGCGAAAATGGCGTTGCAGGTGGGGGAATGATAGGGGATTTCCACGGCGTAGAAGTCATCGCCGCAGACGCGCTTGAGTTCTTTGATGTCGGCCACGCCGTAAAACTTGCAGAGTTTCTCGGCGGCAGCGGGCGTGGGATCACCCAGCCAGCAGGCGGGACGGTCAACCGGCTGGTGGGAAATCGTTGCATAAAAACGTTCAATACTGTTCATAGATAGTCAGACTCCTTCCTTTGTGTGGGTTTCCTTTTATTCGATACTATCACAATTCTATTTCCTGTGCAAGGCAAACGTTGGATTTTGGGGAAATGCATCAATCAAGGGAACTTTTTTTGTAAAAAATGCCCGCAGGAGAACCTGCGGGCAGAGAGAAACCGTTGGACTATCGGTATTTTTCGCTCAGAACAGCAGCTCGGGGCACAGCTCCGGGATCTCGGGGCTGAGCAGCTGGCAGCCGCCTTCCTTGACGGCGATGCCCTTTTCCCAGCGGACGCCGAAGTCCTCGCAGGAAATGAAGGTATCCACCTGGAAGGTCATGTTGGGCTGCAGCTGATAGTCGGAAATGGTTTCCACCCAGGGAGCTTCCACTTCGATGATGCCGGTACCGTGGAGGGGACCGTAGACAAAGTTCTTCTCGAAACCGTTCTCCACAAAATACCGGTAGAAGTCCTTGGCGATGGTGCTGGCCACCACGCCGGCTTTGACCTGCTCCACGGTCCAGGCATGGGCCTGGCGGCAGAACTGGACGATCTCCCGGCGGCGGCCTTCCAGCTTACCCAGGCAGATGGGGTAGCCGATGGCGGCGGAATAGCCATCGATCTTGGCGGACAGGTTCAGCTGCACAATGTCGCCCTTCTGGAACTCCCGGTAGCAGGAGCGGGAGATGGCGTGACGGGTGGAGGCCTCGGAGAAGACGTACATGGGCAGGCCCTCGTACTCAGCGCCGTTTTCATAGACCACCCGCTGGGCCACGCCCACCATCTGCAGCTCCGTCATGCCGGGCTTGATTTCCCGGATGACCTGCTCCGTGGCCAGATTCGCAATCCGGTAGCCCTCCCGCAGACAGGCCAACTCGTTTTCTGTCTTGATGGAGCGCAGCTCCACCATGACATAGCCGGCGTCCACCAGCTCCGCCTCAGGGAAGGCGTCACGGATGGCGTTGTAGATGGTGACGGAGGTGTCCAGGAAGGAGGCGATACCGATGCGCAGCTTCTGGCCGGAGACGCCGATGGCCCGGAACACGTCGTGGAAGGTGTCAGCCTTCAGCTCGGGATAAGCGGGGTCTGCACCCTCGCGGTAGGCCTTCAGGACGAAGATTTTGTCCAGCTTGTTGCGGTCTGCGCCGAACTGAGAGGATTCGGGGCCGACCATCAGGGCGGCATCGCCGCCGGCGGAGATGGCCACGCCGGCCCGCTCAAACAGAGGCCAGAAACCGGAGAAATAGCGGGGATTGGCATAGTCGGCTTCGTTGCCGTTGACAATCAGGGCGTCCAGACCCTCGCGGCGCAAAATCGCGGCGGCCCGCTGAACGCGTTCTTTGTACTCGTGATCGGGAATGCAAATTCTTGCCATAATGAAATCCTCCTGAATGTAAATTTTACTCGCAGTAGCCTGGGGTGGTGTAGAAGTTGACGGCGCGGGGCTCGGCACGGCCGTATTGGGCCACAATGGGCACGCTGCTTTCCAGCATGATGGCGTATTGCCGGCCGAATTCTGCCGTGTAAGGGCCAAAGTCCTCCGGCTTGTTGGTCCGCAGGCAGCGCACACGCCGGGCAGCCACCTGGGTCACAAAGCTGACGGGCTCCTGATCCTCATAGAGCAGGGTGAATTTCACCTGCGCAGATTCGTCTGAAACGTTGGTGATGATGATGGACTCGTGCCCCGGAATGGCATTGACGCCGACTGGCGGCAGTTCCGCGTCGGGAAAAATCCATACCTTTTTGCCGTAAGCCATGGTTGTCCTCCTGTCTGTAAAAGTTTGTCTGTACTGAGTTTAGTACAAAACGGAAAGGATTGTCAATGGGTTTGGCGGAATTTACGAAAAAATCTGAGGCAAAACCGGAGCCAACTGTGCCATTTACCAGTAAATACCTGTTACACGGATGTAACTTTTGATTGCATCCGCCGCAAATTATTCTTGCTTTTTTCCCATATTATCCTGTGATATAGTAAACAACGGAAGGAAAATAAGGTATAGGAGGTTCCTTGCATGATCATTATTGGTGAAAAAATCAACGGTTCCATTCCGTCTGTAGCCAAGGCCATTGAGGCCCGGGATGCAGATTGGATTCGCAACCTGGCAAAGATTCAGAGCGAAGCCGGTGCTGACTTCATTGATGTCTGTGCATCCGTGAAGGACGGCGAGGTGGAGACCCTGCATTGGCTCATCGACCTGGTGCAGGAAGTGACCGACACGCCCATCTGCATCGACAGTCCTAACCCCGAGTCCTGCGTGGCCGCCATGCAGTACTGCAAGCGTCCCGGCATGATCAACTCGGTGTCCATGGAAGGCAACAAGGTGGATGTGATCTTCCCCGCCATTGCCGGCACCACTTGGCAGTGCATCGCGCTGCTGTGCTCCAAGGGCATTCCCAAGTCCGCCGAAGAGCGGCTGACGGTCTTTGACCAGTTGATGGCCAAGGCCAAAGAATACAACATCGCGCCCTCCCGCCTCCATATCGATCCGCTGGTGGAGATGCTCTGCACCTCCGAGGACGGCATTTCCATGGTGGTGGAGGTCATCAAGACCGTCAAGGAGAAGCAGCCCAGCATTCATGTGACCGGCGCTGTCAGCAACATCTCCTTCAATCTGCCGGTGCGCAAGCTGCTGAATCAAGCGTTCCTGGTTCTGGCCATGAACGCAGGCATGGATTCCGGTGTGATGGATCCCACCAACCGGGATATGATGGGCATGATGTATGCCACCGAAGCCATGCTGGGTCTGGACGACTACTGCATGGAGTACATCGGCGCCTACCGCGAGGGCAAGTTTGGCCCTGTCAAGGCGTAAAAGTAAACAAATATCAGATAGTGGGGAACCGGTTCTGAGAACCGGAAAAAATAAGATATTAAATTTAGGGGGATTTTTATTATGTCTAAAATTGCTGAACTGGCTCATGCGGTTGAAATTGGTAAGTCAAAGCTCGTTCCCGGCCTGGTGCAGGAAGCTCTGGATGAGGGCAATGCTCCCATCGACATCCTGAACAAGGGCATGATCGACGCCATGGCTATCGTGGGCGAGAAGTTCAAGGCCGGCGAGATCTTCGTTCCCGAAATGCTGGTTGCTGCCAAGGCTATGAAGAAGGGCGTCGAGGTTCTGAAGCCCCATATGGCCGGCGACAACACCGGTAAGATCGGCAAGATGATCATGGGCACCGTCTACGGCGACCTGCATGACATCGGCAAGAACCTGGTCATCATGATGATCGAGTCCACCGGCTACGAAGTGGTCGACCTGGGCATCGACGTGCCCGTGGAAACCTTCGTGGAGGCTGCCAACGATCCCGAAGTCACCGTCGTGGGCGTGTCCGCTCTGCTGACCACCACCATGGGCGCCATGCAGGAGACTGTTGCCGCTCTGAACAAGCATCCCCGCCGCGGCGAGTTCAAGATCATGGTCGGCGGCGCGCCCATCACCCAAGCCTTCGCCGATGAGATTGGCGCCGACGTCTACACCGAGGACGCTGCCTCCGCAGGTCAGGCTGCCAAGGCTCTGGCTGGCAAATAAGATGTTCTTTTCCGCCGTCCCCCAGCTTCCCGCCGGGGGACGGCTTTTTCTTTTGCACCGCCGGCCTGCCGCGGCTGTTTTCGGGGACGGCGGCGCCCCCTGCGGTTGTCAATTCCGCTGGAATATGTTACACTGGTTCTCAGAGATTTCCAAGGATCGACAGGAGGTGCCTCCATGGAGCTGCGGCAGCTGAAATATTTTTTGGCTGTGGCCGACGCCAGAAGCTTTGTCAGCGCGGCAAATAACCTGTATATCTCCCGGCAGGCTGTCAGCAAAGCGGTCGGCCAGCTGGAAGCGGAGCTGGGCGTGGAGCTGTTCGTGCGGGATTCCAGCGGTGCGTTTCTGACGCCGGCTGGGCTGATGTTTTATGACCGGATCCGGAGCAGCGTCATCGAGCTGGAGCAGGTCCACAGTGAAATGCAGCGTTACGGCGCCCGGTACCACCAGCGGGTGCGCCTGGCCTGCGGCATCGGTGTGATGCAGCTGTATGAGCAGGCCGTGCAGGAGTTCCGTATGGAGCAGGGAAATCTGGCGCTGGAATACCGGGAGTGTCCCGATACCATTTGCCTGGATTTGCTGCGGGAGCATGAGGCAGATCTGGCCGTCTGTGCCGGTTGGCCCCAGAGCCAGGAGTTTGCAGTGCAGACTTTGGCTACTTCCCCATATGGCGTACTGCTGCAGGAAAACGAATCCCTGAAATCCATGGACTCTCTGGACCTGAAGGATCTGACCTGGATTCCCATGGCCGGCCTGCAGGACGGAGCAACCAAGGCCATGCAGCAGAAATATGGACTGTTTCTGCAGTATACGGGATATGACCTCTACAGGCTGTATTCCCTGACTCTGTCCGGCCAATGCGCCATGCTTCTGCCGGCCTGCATGAGTCCCCGGAATATGCGGGGCTTTCAGTGGATTCCGCTGGAGAATGTGGAACCCTGGGAGCTTTGGGGGATCAGCCTGCGCTCCCTGGAAAACAATGTGCTGTACCATACGACCATCGACGAGCTGCAGACCAAGGTGTTTGGAGCTTCGTCGGAATCCCTGCAAACACAGAAAGGGGAGAAGCCTTTTGAATATGTATAATGTACGAATCCTGCCTGGAGAAACCTGCCTGGCGGTTCAGGAGGGAACAAACCTGATGGAGGCGCTGCGGAATGCCGGCCTGCATCTGGACGCCCCCTGCGGCGGCCGCGGGGCCTGCGGCAAGTGCAAAGTGCTGCTGGACGGCGCAGAAGTTTTGGCCTGCCAGACCCGTGTGGACCGGGACATGACAGTGGAGCTGCCCCATCGGCAGAAGAATGTGATTCTGACCCAGGGCCTGGCGGTGGAAGTTCAGGCCGACGGGGCGAATGCGTATGTGCTGGCTTTTGATATCGGCACCACCACCGTGGTGGCCTATCTGATGAACGGCGTCACCGGGGAAGTGCTGGCCCAGGCCAGCTGCCTCAATCCCCAGACCGAATTCGGCGCTGATGTGATCTCCAGAATTCAGTATGTCACAAATAACCATTCCCGGGAGCTGCAGACGGCAATCCTTACGGCGCTGGACAGCCTGACCCGGCAGACTGCCGGGGACGCCGGAATTGTGCCGGAACTGATTTCCCTGGCGGCGGTGGTGGGAAATACGGCCATGCACCATCTGTTCCTGGACATCGACCCCAAACCGCTGACAACGCCGCCCTATATGCCGAAGGTCTTTGAGGCCCTGGAGCTGCCTGCGGCGGGGCTTCTGCCCATTGCGCCCGACGGTGTGGTGCGGGTGCTGCCCAATATTGCCGGCTTTGTGGGCGCCGATACGGTGGGCTGTATGACAGCCACCCGGTTTGACCGGGTGGAAAAGCTGACGCTGATGATCGACATCGGCACCAACGGAGAAATGGTGCTGGGGGATGGGAAGCGCCGGCTGGCTTGCTCCACTGCCGCCGGCCCGGCCTTTGAGGGCGCGAAGATCTCCTGCGGCATGCGGGGCGCGGCCGGGGCCGTGGACCATGTGCGGCTGGAAAACGGCCGGGTTGTGTGGCATGTCATCGGAGACGGCGAGGCGGTGGGCCTGTGCGGCTCCGGCCTGCTGGATTTGGTGGCGGTGCTGCTGGATACGGAGGACATCCTGGAGACGGGCCGTATGCCGGAGAAAAGCTACCGTCTGGGCGAGACGGAGGTGGTCCTGACCCAGAAGGATGTCCGGGAGGTCCAATTGGCCAAGGGCGCCATCCGCGCCGGTATTGAGCTGATGTGCGAACAGCTGGGGGCCGCCGTAGAGCAGATCGATGCGGTCTACCTGGCCGGCGCTTTCGGCAACTATCTGGATCCCAAGTCCGCCTGCCGGATCGGGATGATTCCGCCCTGCCTGGAAGAAAAAATCCGCCCCATCGGCAATGCAGCCGGCGAGGGCGCCAAACTCTGCGCCCTGAGCCGGGCGGAGTATGACTACAGCAAGCGGCTGGCGGCAGATACGGAATTTCTGGAGCTGGCGTCGCTGCCGCAATTCCAGGACCGCTTTGTGCAGTGCCTGAATTTTGAGGAGGATGAAGAAGATGGCTGATATGGATGCACTGATCGCCATGGCCCTGGCGGCGGGCTTTACCCATGCCGCACCCCTGGATGTGTCCACCATTGACCTGAAGCCCGAGGTGCGGGAGATGTGCGCCAGGAATACCTGCGGCCAGTACGGCAAAAAGTGGAGCTGCCCCCCGGGCTGCGGGGAGCTGGAGGCCCTGCGGGAGCGGGTGGCCCAGTACAAGACCGGCCTGCTGCTGCAGACGGTGGGACAGCTGGAGGATGACTTCGATGTGGAGACCATGATGGAGACAGAAGCGGCCCAGAAGCGGAACCTGATCGAGCTGCAGAAGGTGCTGCTGCCCCTGTATCCCAAGGCCCTGGCCATCGGCAGCGGCTGCTGCACCCACTGCAAAACCTGCACCTATCCCGATGCCCCCTGCCGGTTCCCGGAGAAGCAGATTGCCTCCATGGAGGCCTATGGCATGCTGGTGACGGAGGTCTGCCAGGCCAACAACATGAAGTATTACTATGGGCCCTGCACCCTGGCCTATACCAGCTGCTTTTTGATTGAGTGAGAAAGGACGGTTTCCGATGAACCTGGAACAAGCGAAGCAGGACCTGATGGCGCTCCAATCCAAAATGAGCGCCTACGCCCATGCCATGTCCCTGATTTATTACGACGGCGTCACCGCAGCGCCCCGGGGGACGGCTGCCAACCGCGGCCACGCCCTGTCTGTCCTCAGTGAGGAGGAATACAAACTGGCCACCGGGGAACAGACCGTGGCCCTGCTGGAGCTGCTGGATGCCCACAAGGACGAACTGAACGAAAAAGAACAGCGGATGGTCTATCTGCTGCTGAAATCCATCCGTCAGATGCAGAAGATTCCCATGGCGGAGTATGTGGCCTATCAGGAACTGCTGGTGCAGGCCGACGACGTCTGGCACCGGGCCAAGGAAACCAGCGACTTCGAGCTGTTCCGGCCTCTGCTGGAGCAGATTTTTGAGACCAATATCCGTTTTGCCGGTTACTGCGCGCCGGAGAAGGCCCCCTACGATTACTGGCTCAGCGAGTATGAGGACGGCCTGAATATGGAAACCTGCGACCAGTTCTTTGCCACGGTCCGCAGCCGTCTGGTGCCCCTGCTGCAGAAGGTGGCGGCCGTGCCCCAGGTGGACAACGCCTGCCTCTATGGCCATTTCCCGGCCCAGGCCCAGGAAAAGCTGGCTTGGCAGCTGATGAAGCTCATCGGGCTGGATCTGGACCACTGCGGCCTGACCACCACGGAGCATCCCTTCACCACCAGCTTCGGCTCCCACTTCGACGAGCGCATCACCACCAACTATCAGGAGGATAATTTCTCTTCCTCCATGTTCAGTGTCATCCATGAGGGCGGCCACGCCCTGTACGACATGGGCTCCGACGACGATCTGGCCTATACGGTCCTGGACGGAGGCGTCTCCATGGGCATCCACGAGAGCCAGAGCCGGTTTTATGAAAACCTCCTGGGCCGCAGCCGGCCCTTTGTGGAGCGGGTATTCCCCCTGCTCCAGGATGCCTTCCCGGAGCAGCTGAAGAACTACACGGCGGAGGACGTCTATAAGGCCATCAACCGCGCGGAGCCGTCTTTGATCCGCACGGAATCCGACCAGGTGACCTATTGCCTCCACGTGATGGTGCGCTATGAGCTGGAGAAGCAGGTCATGGCCGGCCGACTGGCAGTGAAGGATCTGCCCCAGGCCTGGAACCGGCTGTACAAGGAGTACCTGGGCGTGGATGTGCCCGACGACCGGCACGGCGTCCTCCAGGACAGCCATTGGTCCGGCGGCAGCATCGGCTACTTCCCGTCCTATGCCCTGGGCAGCGCCTACGGCGCCCAGCTGCTGAAGAAGATGCGGGAGACCGTGGACGTGGACGACTGCCTGCGCCGGGGCGACTTCGGCCCCATCAACCAATGGAACCGGGAGCACATCTGGAAGTACGGCTCTCTCTATAAACCCGGCCGGCTGCTGGAAATGGCTCTGGGCGAGCCCTTTGACCCCAACGTCTATCTGGACTACCTGGAAGAAAAATGCCGGGACGTCTACGGGATCTGAATGCAAATAAAAATAGCCTGTCGTGAAATGTGTACATGCACAAAAAATGACCGCACCAAGGCTCCCCTGCGCAAGGGGAGCTGTCAGCCACAAGGCTGACTGAGGGGTCGGTGCAGGCATCGACTGCCTGCACACAACCCCTCCGGCCCTTCGGGCCACCTCCCCTTACTCAGGGGAGGCTTTGCGTGCAGCCTGCGTTTGTGCAAAGCGCAATTTCGCGACAGGCTTCTTTTTGTCAGATTTCCGTAATCACCGGCAGGATCATGGGATTCCGCTTGGTGGTCTTGAAGAGGTAGCCGGACAGGTCGGATTTGATGCCGGCCTTCAATGCGCTCCAGTCCCGGACGCCGTCCTTGAGGCAGCGGTCGATGGCATGGGCGGCAATGACCCGCATTTCTTCCATGAGGTTTTCGGACTCCTTCACGTAGACGAAGCCGCGGGTGATGATGTCGGGGCCGGAAATGACGCTGCCGTCCTCGGCGGACAGGTTCACCACCACCACCAGCATGCCGTCCTGGGCCAGGTGCTTGCGGTCCCGCAGCACCACGCTGCCCACGTCGCCCACGCCGGTGCCGTCCACCAGGATGCGGCCGGCGGGTACGGTGCCGGTGAGCTTGCAGGTGGTCTTGGTCAGTTCGATGACCCGGCCCACGTCGGAAATGAAGATGTTTTTGGGATCCATGCCCATGGACTGGGCCAGACGGGAATGGGCCTGCAGATGCCGCTGCTCGCCGTGGACCGGGATGAAGAACCGGGGCTTCAGCAGCGCGTGGAGGATTTTCAGCTCCTCCTGGCTGGCGTGGCCGGAGGCGTGGAGGTCGGCCTGCTTGTCGCAGACCACGTCGGCGCCCTTGCGGTAGAGCTCGTTGATGATCTTGCTGACGGCCTTCTCATTGCCGGGAATGGCGGAGGCGGAGATGATGACCCGGTCGCCGGGCTGGATTTCCACCTGCTTGTGGCCGGTGAAGGCCATGCGGTACAGGGCTGACATGTTTTCACCCTGGGAGCCGGTGGAGACCACCACCACTTTATTCTTGGGCAGGGACTTGATGGCGCTGATATCCACCAGGGTTCTGGCAGGCAGCTTCAGGTAGCCCAGCTCTGTGGAGACCTTCAGCACGTTTTCCATGCTGCGGCCGGTGACAGCCACCTTGCGGCCGTACTTGTGGGCCACGTTGATGATATTCTGCAGCCGGTCGGCATTGGAGGCGAAGGTAGTGATGATAATGCGCTGGTCGCAGTCCTTGAACTGCCGGTCCAGGCCGGCGGCCACCTGCTTTTCCGAGGCGGAATAGCCGGGCCGCTCCACATTGGTGGAGTCGCACAGCAGGGCCAGAACGCCCTCCTTGCCCAGCTCGCCCAGACGGCCCAGGTCCATGATGCCGCCCTCGGCCATGGAGTCGATTTTGAAATCGCCGGTCATGACCACGGTCCCCACGGGGGTTTTGATGGCAAAGGCCACAGCGTCAGCGATGGAATGGTTCACATGAATGAATTCCACCTGAAAATTGCCGGCTTTGACCACTTCGCCGGCCTCATGGGTAATCAGTTTGACCTTGGTGTCCAGGCCGAACTCCTCCAGTTTCCGCTTCACCAGACCCAGGGTCAGGCGGGTGCCGTGGATGGGAGTGCGGAAGTTCTGCATGGCATAGGGGATGCCGCCGATATGGTCCTCATGACCGTGGGTCAGGAACATCCCGCGGATTTTGTCCTTGTTTTTCACCAGATAGCTGGTATCGGCAATGACCGAGTCAATGCCGTACATGTCATCCTCCGGGAAGCCCATGCCGCAGTCCACAATGATGATATCCCGGCCATATTCCAGCACGGTGATGTTCTTGCCGATTTCATTGAGGCCGCCCAGAGAAATGATTTTTAGTTTTTCACTCAAATTAGTTTCACTCCGTTAAATAAATCTATATGATTATCAGACGCAAAAAGGCAACACAAAACTCAGCCCACGAGATTTGTCGAAAAGAGGCCCCGTCTCGCCTCGTTCTTCAAACCGTGTGCATGACCGGTATTTGCTTGTTTCATGCGTACTGATGCAGCATACGTATGGATGTGTCCGGATCCCAGCGGACGTACTATTTTAGTATAACACAATTGGAGTGGAATGTATACTAAAATTTTCGATCTGTTTATCAGTTTCACTCAGCCAATTTGGCAGCATCAAAAATTGGGATTTGCGGAGTAGCCCCTTGTGCCCCCTCCACAGGGGGCTGCCGGAGCGCAGCGGAGGCTGGGGGTTGATGCAAGTTTGCAATTGTATTGTTCGTTCGGTAAAATTGCTTGTCGATACAACCCCCAGTCAGCTTCGCTGACAGCCCCCTGTAAAGGGGGCATGAGGGGGCGCGGTGCAAATCCCAATTTACTGGTTTGCCGAGAGACGCCGATCAGCCTATTTTTGAAAAACAAAAGGAGGTGCTGTCTTTACAGCACCTCCGTATTTTACCGTTCCGCCTTGGTTTCGCAGTAGCGGCAGCGGTAGACGCCTTTTTTCCGGTCGGTCAGGATGAACACCTGGGGCAGCTCCTGCTCGGTGGTGGAGATGCAGCGGGGGTTCTTGCAGCGAATGACGTTGACCAGCTGTTCGGGCAGGCAGATGTCCCGTTTTTCCGCCAGCTTGCCGTCGCGGATGATGTTGACCGTGGCATTGGGATCCACATAGCCGATGGCGTCGATATCCACATCAATGGCGGCGTCCACTTTGATGATGTCCTTGCGGCCCATCTTTTTGGAGTGGACATTCTTGATGATGGCCACGGAGCAGTCCAGCTGATCCAGGTGCAGCAGGTGATACAGCTGCATCCCGCGGCCGGCGGCGATATGGTCGATGACGATGCCGTTCTGAATCGAATCAATATTCATTTATTCCACCTCCAGCAGCTTGAGAATCAGGGCTTCCCGCATGAACTTGCCGTAGAGGGCCTGTTTGAAGTAGCAGGCTCTGGGGTCATTGTCCACAGCCACGCTGATTTCGTTGACCCGGGGCAGGGGATGCATGATGATCAGGTCTTTCTTGGCGTTTTTCAGCTTGTCCGGGGTCAGAATGTAGCTGTCCTTCAGACGCAGGTAGTCCTCTTCGTTGAAGAACCGCTCCTTCTGCACCCGGGTCATATAGAGCACGTCCAGCTCGGGCATGACGGATTCCAGGTCGGTGGTCTGCTCATAGGTGTGGCCGCTGGGCTTGATATGCTCGGTCTTGACATAGCTGGGCAGCTTCAGCTCCGTGGGGGAGATCAGGACGAACTTCACCCCGGGGTACCGGCACATGGCGGCAATGAGGGAGTGCACCGTGCGGCCGAATTTCAGGTCGCCGCACAGGCCGATGGTCAGATTGTCGAACCGGCCCTTCTCGCAGTGAATGGTCAGCAGGTCGGCCAGGGTCTGGGTGGGGTGGTTGTGGCCGCCGTCGCCGGCGTTGACCACGGGAATGGTGGCGTTCATGGCGGCCACCAGGGGCGCGCCCTCCTTGGGGTGGCGCATGGCCAGAATGTCGGCGTAGCAGCTGATCATCTTGGCGGTGTCGGCCACGCTCTCGCCCTTGGCGGCGGAGGAGGATGCAGCGGAGGCCACGCTGAGGACGTTGCCGCCCAACTCGTACATGGCGGCCTCGAAGCTCAGACGGGTGCGGGTGGAGGGCTCATAGAACATGGTGGCCAGCTTCTTACCGTCGCACTTGTGGGCGTACTTGGCCGGGTTGGCCATGATGTCCTGGGCTTTGGTCACCAGCTCGTCCAGTTCTTCCACGCTCAGGTCCAGAATATCGATCAGACTTCTTTTCATTGGTTGCCTCCAATCCAGCTCTCGTCCGAGGGGTTGTTGCGGAATTTGATGAGCTTTTCCACGTCGGCGGGCTGGATGTAGCCCTCCTGAGCGGCGACTTCAGCAATGACGTCGAAGTTCGTCAGGCTGGTGTTCTCCACCTGGGCGGCGGCCAGACGGTCCAGGCCCTTCTGCATGCCGTAGGTGAAGATGGACACGATGCCCAGCACCTGGGCGCCTGCCTCCCGCAGGACGTTGACCACTTCGATGCAGCTGCCGCCGGTGGAGATCAGGTCCTCCACCACCACGACCTTCTGGCCCGGCTCCAGCTTGCCCTCGATCTGGTTCTGGCGGCCGTGATCCTTGCTGCCGGAGCGGACATAGCCCATGGGCAGGCCCAGAATGTGACCCACGATGGCGGCGTGGGCGATGCCGGCGGTGGAAGTGCCCATGAGGACTTCCACATCGGGGTATTTCTCCCGGATGACGGCGGCCAGGGCGTTTTCCACGTCGTTGCGGACCTCCGGGGCGGTGAGAGTCAGCCGGTTGTCACAGTAGACCGGGCTTTTAATGCCGCTGGCCCAGGTGAAAGGCTCCCAGGGGCGGAAGAACACGGCCTTGATTTTCAGCAAGTCCTTGGCGATGACGGTTTGGATGTTTTCCATAATAGCCTCCTTCTGCAATTGACAATTGACAATGTACAATTGACAATGAATGTGTTTTCCTTTGGAAAATGATTGGAATGTTGACGGCGTCAACGGACAGCGCCGTAGGGGCGGCCCGGCGTGGCCGCCCGATGGTACTTAATCCACAAACTCTGCGATGCACCGCTCGTAGGCGGCCACGGGGTCGGCGGCGGCGGTGATGGGGCGACCCACCACAATGTAATCCGAGCCAATGGTTTTGGCCTGGGCCGGGGTCATGACCCGGACCTGATCGCCCTTGTCGCCGTCGGCAAAGCGGACGCCGGGGGTCACGGTGACGAAATCCCGGCCGCAGCGGGTGTGGACGGCCTCTGCCTCCAGGGGGGAGCAGACCACGCCGTCCAGACCGGCCTCTTTGGCGTTCTGGGCATAGTGCATGACGACCTCTTCCATGGGGGCGTCAATGAGCAGATCCCGCTTCAGGGCCTCCGGGCTGGTGGAGGTCAGCTGGGTTACGGCAATCAGGATGGGCCGGGTACCGTCGGGCCGGGTCAGACCCTCCAGGGCGGCCTCCATCATGGCCTTGGTTCCGCCGGCATGGAGATTGGTCATGTCCACGTCCAGCCGGGACAGCACGGCCATGGATTTCTTAACGGTGTTGGGGATGTCGTGGAGCTTCAGGTCCAGGAAAATCTTGTGGCCCCGGGCCTTCAGTTCCCGGACGATCTGGGGACCCTCGGCATAGTACAGCTCCATGCCGATTTTGATGAAGGGCTTGCGGCCGGTGAACTGATCCAGGAAGTTCAGGGTTGCCTCCCGGCTTGCAAAGTCACAGGCGATGATAACGTCTTTTCCCACGGTATTTCCTCCTTGTAGCAATTGACAATTGACAATGGACAATTGACAATGAATGTATTATCCTTCGGAAAATGATTAAAATGGAAGCATTTCTGCCAGGCTCTGACCCGCACTGTCATTGCGAGGAGCGAAGCGACGCGGCAATCCGTCCTCCCGGACAAAGTGCCTGCAAGGGAACGCAGATTGCCATGCCAGTCTGCGGACTGGCTCGCAAAGACAGCGTTGTTTTGAACGTTTGCAAAAAATAGCGGTTGCTTATTTAAGCTATTGTCAATTCGTTTTGTGTGCGGCGCCGATGATCTCGTTCAGGCTGTGGATGCCGTATTTTCCCATGGCCTGGGGCAGGGCTTCCACAATTTTTTTGCTGGCGTAGGGATCCACCAGGTTGGCGGCGCCCACCTCCACGGCGGTGGCGCCGGCCAGCATCATTTCAATCACATCCTCGGCAGTGGAGACGCCGCCCATACCTACCACGGGAATGGAGACGGCCTTGGAGACCTGCCAGACCATCCGCACCGCCACCGGGAATACGGCGGGGCCGGAATAGCCGCCGGTGGTGTTGGCCAGAAGGGGCTTGCGGGTGCGCAGATTGATGCGCATGCCCAGCAGGGTGTTGATCAGGCTGACGCCGTCGGCGCCGGCATCCTGGCAGGCCTTGGCGATGGAGACAATGTCAGTGACATTGGGACTGAGCTTGATGATGATGGGCTTTTTGGTTACGGCCCGGACAGCCCGGGTGACTTCGGCGGCCGCTTCCGGGCAGGTGCCAAAGCTCATGCCGCCGCCATGAACGTTGGGGCAGGAGACGTTGACCTCCAGCCAGCCGATGCCCTCCTGGGCGTCCAGCTTTTCACAGACCTCCACATATTCGGCCACGGAGAAGCCGGAGACATTGGCCATGACGGGCTTATGGAAAATCTTCCGCAGCTCGGGCAGCTCTTCGGCGATGACATGATCCACGCCGGGATTCTGCAGGCCCACGGCGTTGAGCATGCCGGAGGGGCATTCGGCAATGCGGGGGGTGGGATTGCCGAACCGGGGCTCCCGGGTGGTGCCCTTGAAGGAGAAGGTGCCCAGGCAGTTGATATCGTAGAGTTCGGCGAACTCCCGGCCGAAGCCGAAGGTGCCGGAGGCGGGGATCACCGGGTTGTCCAGCCCGATGCCGCAGAGGGTCACTTTGGTGTCTACCATACGATTTCCTCCCGTTCCAGGACGGGGCCGTCCTTGCAGATTCGCTTGTTGCCGTACTTGGTCTTGCAGGTGCAGCCCATGCAGGCGCCGAAGCCGCAGCCCATGCGCTCCTCAAAGCTGAACTGGCCGCTGGTGACGGCGGTTTTCTCGATGGCCTTGAACATGGGCATGGGGCCGCAGGTGTAGAAGTAGCTGTAGGGAAGGTTTTTCATGACGTCGGTGACAAACCCCTTGGTTCCGTAGGAGCCGTCCACGGTGGTCACAAAAACCCGGGCGCCCAGGGCGCGGAATTCCGCTTCATAGAAAAGCTCGTCCCGGGTGTTGAAGCCCAAAATCACGGTCACATCCTTACCCTGAGCCAGAAGCTGTTTGGCCAGACCGTACATGGGCGGCACGCCTACGCCGCCGCCGATGAGCAGGGGCGCGCTGCCGGATTTGTCCAGATTGTAGCCGTTGCCCAGACCCACCAGGGTATCAATTTGCTGGCCGGCCTGCAAGGCGGTCATCGCTTCAGTACCTGTACCCACGACCTTGTAGATCAGGGTGATGCTGCCATCGTCCCAATCGCAGATGGAGATGGGCCGGCGGAGGTACAGGCCCTCCAGCTTCAGGTTGACGAATTGTCCCGGCGCCGTGACAGAGCGGGTGTCCGCCGCCAGCTTCATCTGCCAGACCAGATCGGTCAGGGGCCTGTTTTCCAGAATGGTGCAGAATTGCTGATCCATTGATCTGTTCTCCTTTGCTCGTAGCCCGCGGGCGGTCGAAAACCGCCCCTACGGATTCTCATCAAATTTCCAAACAATTTGCCCGTTCAGCACGGTCAACATGTTTTTGCCCCAGACCGCCATGCCGGTGAAGGGGCTGGCTTTGCCCTGGCTGAGGAAGTCCTTGGGATCGATGACATATCGTTCATTCAGATCCCAGACGCTCCAGCCCTCCAGGGGCAGACCGAAGCGGCGGGCGGGATTCACGGTCAGGGCCTTCAGCACTGTCTCCAGGGGGACAAGGCCGGGCCGGACCAAGCAGCTGTAGACCACCGGGAAGGCCGTCTCAATGCCCACCACGCCCATGGCGGATTTTTCCAGGCCCCGGGATTTCTCCTCGGCGCTGTGGGGGGCGTGGTCCGTAGCGATGCAGTCAATGGTGCCGTCCAGCAGGCCCTCCACCAGGGCCTCCCGGTCGGACCGGTCCCGCAGCGGCGGGTTCATTTTGAACCGGCCGTCCTCCTGCAGGCAGCTGTCATCCAGGGTCAGGTAGTGGGGTCCGGTCTCGCAGGTCACGTCCACGCCGGACTGCTTGGCCTGGCGGATCAGCTCCACGCTCTCCTTTGTGGAGATATGGCAGACATGGTAGGCGCAGCCGGTTTCGGCAGCCAGCTCCAGGTCCCGGGCGATGGGCCGCCACTCGCTCTCGGAGCAGATGCCCCGGTGGCCGTGGGCGGCGGCGTACTGGCCGTCGTGGATATAGCCGCCGCGGAGCAGGCTGTTGTCCTCACAGTGGGCCACGATGAGCTTGCCCAGGGCCTTGGCCCGCACCATGGCTTCTTTCATCCTGTCCCGGCTCTGGACGCCCCGGCCATCGTCGGAGAAGCCGCAGACCCGGGGGGCCAGGACTTCCAGATCCGCCAATGCCTCGCCTTTTTCCCCCAGGGTGATGGCCCCATAGGGATAGACGCGGATGCAGGCGTCCCGGGCGATGCGTTCCTCCTGAACGGCCAGATGTTCCTCTGTATCGGGTACAGGGTTCAGATTGGGCATGGCACAAACGGCGGTGTAGCCGCCCCGGGCCGCCGCCCGGGTGCCGGAGGCGATGGTCTCCTTATAAGAAAAACCCGGTTCGCGCAGATGTACATGCACATCCGCGAAACCGGGAAACACGGTATATTCACGACCATGGGGGAGAGAGGAAACAATATCCCCGCAGTCAGGCGTGGGCAAGCCAAGAAATTCAAATCGGAGATCGGAGCGGTTCAGCATAAAGAACTCCCTTCCGGTCAAAACAGACCTTTGCATGATCCGACTTATTATAACAGAGCCGGGGAAGGGAGTCAAGACTGATTTTACGGAAGCGCATTTTCTATAGAAAGAAAGACAACGCCCAATGTGACGGCGGAAAGCAGCTTCCTACGCGGAGATACGGATTGCCACGGCCCCTGCGGGGCCTCGCAATGACAGTAGCAGACGATGGCCTGCGCATGCCTTTCTTACTTCCTCTGTCATTGCGAGGAGCGAAGCGACGCGGCAATCCGTCCCTTTGGCATCACAGCGACACGGACGGGAAAAATCAGCAGTTCCTTGGCGGGGAAGCATTTGGCAGACTCCGTTCCAGCTTCTGCAGGAGTTTGGCCACGGGGACGATCAGCAGGCCCATGAAGAAGTTGCTGACGCCGTGGACCAGATCCCAGGGCAGGCCGGCGATGATCCAGGCGATGGCGCCCTGGAAGTCCAGGCCGAACAGCAGGGCCTGTCCCGGCGCATAGAGGGTGCCGAAGAGCAGACCGAAGGCGGCACAGGCCACCATGTAGATCAGACGGTTTTCCTTTGCCGCCACGTCCCGGGGCAGCAGCATGGCCGCGGCCCAGAGAATGGCCCAGATATAGAGATAGGGAATCCACCAGGTGGCAAAGCCGGCGAATACGCCGGTGAGCAGCACGAAAATATAGATGGGGTACAGGGCCTTTTTCCGGTAGACCAGGGTATAGGCGATGGCCAGCGCGCCCAGAACGTTGATATTGGGCAGCAGATCTGTCACCAGCTTGGTGGCATACATCAGGGCGCCCAGCATGGCATACAGGGCGATCTCCCGCACACGCAGCTTCATGGAACAGGCTCCTTTACTTCGCGCTGTGGAAATGGTCGCACCAGGGGGCCAGGGTGCAGTTGGCGCACTGGGGCTTCCGGGCCACACAGACGGCCCGGCCGTGGAGCACGATGCGGTGGCAGAAATCGGAGCTTTCCTCCGGGGGGAGAATGTCCCGCAGCTGGCGCTCCACCTTTTCCGGCTCCTTGCCCTGGGCCAGGCCCAGCAGGTTGGAGATGCGGATGCAGTGGGTGTCGCAGACCACGGAGCCGGGAACCCGGTACAGGTCTCCCAGCAGCAGATTGGCGGTTTTCCGGCCCACGCCGGGCAGCCGCAGCAGCTCCTCCATGGTCCCGGGCACCTTGCCGCCGTATTCGTCCCGCAGCATCTGGCAGGCCAGGACGATGTCCCGGGCCTTGTGCTTGTAGAAGCCGCAGGAGTGGACGTATTGCTCCACTTCCGCGATATCCGCCTCTGCAAAGGCGTCCAGGGTGGGGAAACGCTCGAACAGGGCCGGGGTCACCAGATTCACCCGCTCGTCGGTACATTGGGCCGACAGGCGGACGGCAATCATCAGCTGGTAGTCCTGCCTGTAGTGCAGGGCGCACATGGGATCTGGGTAGGCCTCCTTCAGAGCCTTAATGATGCTGGCGACTTTTTCTTCCATAGCGGAACCTCCCGGTGCTTGTTTTTTTCAGTATAGCAGATTTGCGCGAAAAAAGAAAGCGGAGGAGACGGAGAAAAGTTCCGGTGTGCCGGAAGTCACCGGATATGGCTTCCGAATTGGCGGCATTTGTGGTACAATCAGAAAAAAAGAGAAGGAGGCTTCCCTGTGCTGAAGCTTGGAATCATCGGACGTAATTTTGTGGTGGATTGGATGCTGGCGGCGGCGGAGCAGGTGCCGGAGCTGCGGCCCATAGCAGTCTATTCCCGCTCCATGGAGACAGGCCGGGAATTTGCGCAGAAATACGGCCTGCCGTATGTGTTTGACCGGCTGGAGGATCTGGCTGCGTGCCCGGAGGTGGATGCGGTGTATATCGCCAGCCCCAACTGCTACCATTTTGCCCAGAGCAAGCTGATGCTGGAGCACGGCAAGCATGTCCTGTGCGAAAAGCCCGCCGTTCCCCGTGCGGCGGAGCTGGAATGCCTGCTGGAGACGGCAAAAAATCACGGCGTAGTGTTTCTGGAGGCCATGCGGCTGGTCCATGACGACGCTCTGGATGTGATCCGCGCGGCCCTGCCGCAGATTGGCACGCTGCGGCGGGTGAGTGTCGAGTTTACCCAGTATTCTTCCCGCTATGACCGCATCCGTGCCGGTGAGCAGGGGATCAATGCCTTTAACCCGGCCCTGTCCAACGGCAGCATCATGGATATGGGCTGCTACTGCGTCCATGCCATTGCCCGCCTGTTCGGCCGGCCGGAACGGGTCCATGGCGTCTGTGCCCGGCTGGAGAACGGCTTTGATTCCAACGGTATCATTCTGATGCAGTATCCCGGCTTTGTGGCAGAAGCCATCTATTCCAAGGTTTCCAGACAAGTGGCTCCCACCACGTTCCTGGGAGAGGACGGCGCCATTCTGCTGGACGATATCAATCACATCCGGCGCATCTGGCTGCAGCCCCGGAAAGGAGAACCGGAGGAGCTGCCCTATGCGGAGAAGCTGCCCAATAATATGATGTATGAGCTGCGGCATTTCTGCGCCATGGCCGCAGGCCGCATGGATCCCACCCCCTGGAACGAGGCCAGCCGCATCACCCTGGAAATTATGGATCAAGCCCGCCGGGAGATGGGAATCGAGTTTCCGTGAAACGGAGAGAACACGTTGGAGATTGTATATCAGGATTCTGACATCCTTGTTTGTCTCAAACCCGCCGGGATCAAATCCACCGATGAACCGGGCGGCGTGCCGTCCCTGGCCCGGGAGGCCCTGGGAGACCCCAGGGCCGATGTGCGGACAGTCCACCGGCTGGATCAGGTGGTCAGCGGCCTCATGGTGCTGGCCCGGAACGCGGCGGCAGCGTCGGAGCTGTCCCGGCAGATCCGGGATCAGGAATTTCAGAAGGAATATCTGGCTGTGGTTCACGGCCATACCCCGGATGCCGCCGGTACACTGACGGATCTGCTGCTGCGGAACAAGCCCGAACGCAAGACCTATGTGGTGCACCATCTGGAAAAGGGCGTGCAGGAGGCGGTGCTGGACTATGAGCGTCTGGCGGAGAAGGAGAACCTGACCAAGGTCCGCATTGTCCTGCGGACAGGCCGCACCCACCAGATTCGCTGCCAGTTCTCCAGCCGGGGACTGCCCCTGGTCGGGGATCGGAAGTACAGCCTTCTGGAGGACGGCTGCCCCATTGCCCTGTGGTCGGCCCGGCTGTCTTTTCGCCACCCCGGCACGGGAGAAAAAATGGACATCGCCCATGAGCCTCCGGACATTGAGCCGTGGACCCGGTTCTGACTGCCTGAAATCTGATACTAAAATCTGTTTAAAATCTTCCATTCTTTCTGAATTGCGCCAGAATGCGTTATCTTCCTTGCTGGGCGCCAGCCCAGCTGCGTCATCTGCCTTTTCTGGCACAATTCATCCTCGGAAATCTTTTAAAGATTTCAAACAGATTTTAGTATGAAATCATAAAGGATAGCGAGAGATCCTCCGTATGCTGCTGTCATACGGAGGATCTTTGCGTGTCGAAAAAGTCTTTTCGACACGCTTTCGATCAAAGCAGGCTTTGATCGAA
>CAMBCW010000002.1 GCA_945864925.1 uncultured Clostridia bacterium | reverse complement strand
ACGAGATTCCTCTACGTCTCGTGGGCTCGGAGATGTGTATAAGAGACAGGGGGTCTTTTCGGGCTCGGTCTTGCTGCCGCAGGCAACCAGAGCGAACACCATCACCAGGGCCAGAAGCAAAGCGATGATTTTCTTCATTTTTTGATTTCCTCCATTTTGATTTTATGGTCAAGATTGACCATACCCTCTGCGCCGTGAAATGCCACACACAAAGGGTATAGTTCATTCTGACACATTTTTCTGAAAAAATCAAGAGAAAAAGCGTATTTTGGTAATAATCAACAATTTTATTTCATGTGCTCCCCGCCGGAGAATCCAAAAGGCAGAAGATCCTCCAGGGTAGCCGTCATGAACTGGTCGTTTTCTTTTCCCAAATAAACAAGAAAGTCCGGGCCGCAGAATTCCTGCATCACCTGGCGGCAGACGCCGCAGGGCGGAAACAGGCCCGTGATGTGCCCCTCCTTGCCGCCTACCACGGCGATGGCGGCAAACTCCCGCTCTCCCTCGCTGACAGCCTTGAAAAAAGCTGTGCGCTCGGCGCAGCAGGTAGGCGTATGGGCCGCGTTTTCAATGTTGCAGCCCTGATAGACCTTACCGGATTTGGTCAAAAGCGCCGCACCCACAAAAAAGCCGGAATAGGGCGCATAGGCCTTCTTCATGGCCTCCTTGGCCAGATCCAGAAGCGCTTCTGGCGTCATGAGCCCGCCTCCTTTCAATGTTTCTGCAGAATATCCTTTGCGAAGCTGACGCCCTCGGTCTCATATTCCACGCCCAGCAGTTCCGTAACCGTGGCGGCCACATCGGCAAAGGTGGAACGGGTGCCCAGATTCACAGGCTGCACCTGCCGGCCCAGCACCAGCAGCGGCACATACTCCCGGGTGTGGTCCGTGGACTGGTCGCAGGGGTCGCAGCCGTGGTCGGCGGTGATCATCACCAGATCGTCGGGTCCCATTTTTTCCAGAAACTCCGGCAGCCAGCGGTCAAACTCCGCCAGGGCGGCGGCATATCCGTCGGGATCCTGCCGGTGGCCGTAGAGCATGTCAAAATCCACCAGATTCACAAAGCACAGGCCGGTGAAGTCCCGCTCCGCCAGGGCCATGGTCTTGTTCAGGCCGTCGGTGTTGCCCCGGGTGGGGTTGGACTCCGTCACACCGGAGGCGGCAAAGATGTCGTTGATTTTACCCACGCTGATGACCTGCCGGCCGGACTCGGAAATGGCGTTGAGCATGGTTCGGCGCGGCACCAGAGAGAAGTCATGGCGGTTGGTGGTGCGTTTGAAGGGCCACTCCCCCTCGAAGGGACGGGCAATGACCCGGCCCACGCCGTGCTCCCCCTGAAGGATGGCCCGGGCGGCCCGGCAGTATTCGTACAGCTGCTCCGGCGGCACCAGGGACTCATGGGCCGCGATCTGGAACACGGAATCCGCGGAGGTATAGACGATGAGCTTCCCGGTTTTCAGGTGCTCCTCGCCGTAGTCCTTGATGACCTCCGTGCCGGAATAGGGCTTGTTGCACAGCACACCCCGGCCCGTGGCCTCGGTGAAGGCATCCAGCACCTCCCGGGGGAAGCCGTTGGGATAGGTGGGCATGGGCTTGCGGGAAATGACGCCGGCCAGCTCCCAGTGGCCGATGGTGGTGTCCTTGCCCCGGGACCGCTCCTGGAGCCGGGCCACAGCGGCGGTGGGATGCTCCACCGCGCCCAGGAAATCCTGGCCGTCGATGTTGCCCAGACCCGCCTGGCGCAGGTTGTCCACGCAGAAGCCCCTGCCCGTGGATACGGACTTCAGGGTATAGGCCCCCACATCCCCGAAGTCCGCCGCATCCGGCTCGGCGCCGATGCCCAGAGAATCGAGGACAATCAGAAAAATACGTTTCATCCAATTCGCTCCCTTACTTTTCCAGCTTTCTTGCCGTCTCCAGGGCCAGTTCCATCATCTGGGTGAAGGAGTTCTGCCGCTCCTCGGCCGTGGTGCACTCACCGGTGAGGATGTGGTCGGAGATGGTGCAGATGGCCAGGGCGTTCTTGCCGTAGCGGGCGGCGTTCATATACAGAGCGGCCGCCTCCATCTCAATGGCCATGACGCCCATTTTCCGCCAGCCGTCATTGGCCCGCAGGCCCTCGGAAACGCAGCCCTCGTCGCCGTAGAACCGGTCGGAGGACAGCAGGTTGCCCACATGGAAGGGCGCGCCCATCCCCCGGGCCGTGGCCACGCAGGCCTCCAGCATTTCAAAGGAGCAGATGGGGGCGAAGGTACCAGCCAGGTGGAACTGCTCAGCCCAGCGGCTGTCGGTGCAGGCGCCTTGGCCAATGACGATGTCCCGGACGCGGATGTTCTCATGGATGGAGCCGGCAGAGCCGATGCGCATGATGTTCTGCACCTCAAATACATTGTACAGCTCGTGGGAATAGATACCGATGGAAGGCATGCCCATGCCGGAGGCCATGACAGATACCCGGGTGCCCTTATACAGGCCCGTGTAGCCCTGGACACCCCGGACATTGTTGACCAGTTGGGCGTTTTCCAGGAAGTTTTCCGCGATGAATTTCGAACGCAGGGGATCGCCGGGCATCAGAACGGTCTGGCCGAAGTCGCCGGGCTTCGCATTGATATGGGGGGTGGGATATTGGGCCATGGAAATTCTCCTTTCTATCTTACCTTGCGGTGTTCTGCAATACTTTCTTTCCAGCATTTATGACACATGGCCAGATACCGGTCATTGCCGCCCAGCACCACCTGGGCGCCCTCGGTGATGATATAGCCTTCGGAATCGATCCGGGCGTTGACCGTGGCCTTGGAGCCGCAGCAGCAGATGGTCTTGATCTCCGTGATGGAATCGGCCACCTCAAACAGCCGGCGGCTGCCGGGGAACAGCTTAGTCTGGAAGTCGGTCCGCAGGCCAAAGCACAGCACCGGCAGATTCTCCAGGTCCACCAGCATCCGCAGCTGGTCAATCTGGGCCTCAGTCATAAACTGGCACTCGTCCACCAGAATCACATCCACCCGGTCCCGGGCCCGGTAGAGGTCGATGATGTTCTTGTCGGCGGCCACTGCCTCGGCTTCGGCCTCCAGTCCCACCCGGGACTTCAGACGCAGGGCGCCGTCCCGGTCGTCGGCGGCAGGCTTCAGGAGCCACACCCGCATACCCCGTTCCTCGTAATTATATTTGGTGATCAGCGCCGTGGCCGTTTTGGAGCTGCCCATGGCGCCGTATTTAAAATAGAGTTTTGCCAAACCCGTCACCTCTCTTATGGTATCAGGTTCATTATACCGGATTTTGTCGAAAGAAGCAACAGACAGCTTGTCCGAAATGTTCTTTTCGGTCAAGCTGTCCAATGGTGGGGCCTCAAGAATACGGATTGCCACGTCGGCTTCGCCTCCTCGCAATGACAGAGGAAGTAGGAAAGGCATACGCAGGCTATCGTCTGCTACTGTCATTGCGAGGCCCCGCAGGGGCCGTGGCAATCCGTATCTCCGTGCAGGCAGTCGCTTTCCTTCCCCAACTGCCAAACGGTGCGCCGGGTCGCCGCGCCCTATTCCGCAATCTCCCGGATCTGCAGATACCGCCAGGAGTCGGTGTCAAAGCGGATCACGTATTCCCGCCGGACGCCGTCCTGCCGGGATACGGTCAGGCACAGGGTATTGGCATCGGACAAAACTGCGTCCTCCAGGGTCAGCTGCACGCTCTCATCCAGGTCGGCCGCCTCCCGGGGGAGAATCACGGCGTTCCGGGCCGGGTCATAGGCCTCCGTCCCCTCCGGTTCATAAGTGAAGCCTGTCAGGAACCGTTCCAGCCGGAAACGGACGTCGGAGACCGGGATCACCAGCTGGCCGTCCTCCGCCCAATGGTCCACCACCGTGACGCCCATGTTCATGGCGGCAAAGGCCGGCACCAGCCGGTTCAGCTGATCGGCGGTGAGCTGGGACGCATCGGCGAACTGGATCTCTCCCCGTCCGTGCTCCTCCAGGGGCCGGACAAAGGTCTCCAGCAGCCAGTCGGCATCCTCATCCTCCACAGCCTGCTCCACGTCGGCAAAGGTGTAGCGGGAGACAATTTTCTCATTGGCCGTCACCGCGCGGACATAGCCATCCGCCGTCCTGACCCAGACATTCTGGGTCACTGCCTGGCCATCCACAGCATAGCGGTCAAACACCGCCGAATTCTGCTCCTTGTACACGGTGCAGCCCAGCAGTTCCGGCAAAGCGGCGCTGGTCACAGTACCCAATTCCTCGCCCAGTTCCTCCGGCGGCTCGTCCAGGGACGTCGCATACTGGGGCTGCAGGTAGTAATAGGTGCCGCAGACCACAAATTTCGTCATGGTCTTTTCCACGCCGCCGTCATTCTCGACCGGCGCTTCCGGCTCTTCGGCAGGCAATTCCGGCGTCTCCGCAGGCGCAGCCTCTTCCGTTACATCTGCCTTCTCATTGGCGCCCGAGGTGTCCGCCATGGGAGCTTCGCTCTTGGCACTGCCGCAGCCCATGGGCAGATAGGGCAGGGCCAATGCCGTCAGGCACAGCACCAGGGCCAGGCAGGCCGCAATCTTCCCCCATCGCCGCCAGGGGTTCGGAAAGCGCTTGTTCTGGGCCAGCTCCAGCAGATCGTCTCCAACGCCCGTCAGGGCCTCCAACAGTTTTTCCTGCTTCACAGCACAACCCCCTCCTTTTCCAGCTGCGCCCGCAGCTTCTGCCGGACCCGGTAGAGGGTGGACTTCACGCTGCCCTCGGCCATTTCATAGCGGCGGGCAATGTCCCGGGTGCTGTCCACATACCAGTACCGCCGCAGAAAGATGCAGCACTCCCGCTCCGGCAGTGTCCGCAGGAACCGGTCCAGGACCCGGGTCAGCTCCTCCAGGGCCAGGGCCTCCTCCACGGAGCCCGCCGCCGGGACGCAGTCTCCCAATTCCTCCAGGGCCAGGGGCAGCTGGCCGCCGCCCCGCTTATCCGCCCGGGTCCGTTTCCAGCGGTCCAGGGACAGATTCCGGGTAATCCGGCTGAGAAATGCCGGCAGCACGCCGGGCCGCTGGGGCGGCATGGTGTTCCAGGCGCGAAACCAGGTGTCATTGACGCACTCCTCCGAATCCTCCCGGCTCTGGAGAATGTTGAAGGCGATGCTCCGGCACAGGCCGCCGTATTTGGTCTCTGTCTCCTGCAGGGCCCGTTCTTCCCGCGCCCAATACAGGTCGATGATGGCGCTGTCTTCCATGGGTGATCTCCTCCTTATTCGACTTCGACGATGCTTTCGTAATAACAGCCGCTGTCCGTCAGGCGGACGGTGCATGTTCTGTCCTCTGTCTCTACAATCATGGTGTCCCCTTCCAGCACAATCCTTCTGGCCATGGGCCGTGCCCAGTCCTCCGGCTCCAGGGTCTGCAGCACCAGAGCATCCCGCGCCGGATCATAGGCCGCGCATTGGGACGGGTCAAAGGTATAGCCCTCCAGATAGCGGTCCAGCTGCCGGGTCACCTCCGACGGCGCCAGAACAAATTCGTCCACCTGTTCCCACAGATAGCGGTTCAGGTCGCCGGTGCGCCGGCCGGCCAGTTCCTCCAGCTTCAGCGTCTGCAGGAACAGCCGCAGCAGCGCCTCAGAGTCCAGCTGGTCCGGATCTTCAAACGCCGTATCCGCCAGGGCAAAGGCCGCCAGAGCGTCCCATTTCCCTTGGGTGTACAGATTCTCCGCCTCCTGCCTGGTATACAACGGGCCGTCCCAGGCATAGTAAGTCAGGCAAAACCGGTACCCCTCCGGCTGCTCCACCAGAATCAGCAGAGGCATGTCCGTGAACCGGCTGCCGCTGCGAAGGGTGTCGCTGGCGGCATAGACGTCCGCTCCGACCAGATCCGGATCGTCAGCCTTGCTGACCGTCCCGAGCCAGCTGCCGGGCCGTTCCTTGGACGGGAGCTGGCCATAAACCGCTTCCACATAATACACGACGCCTTTTACCGTCAAACGCTGCCGGACCTGCGCCGCCATTGCGCCGCTGCCGCCGTTTTCCGCCTGTGCCGGTAGTTCGGATGCCGGCGCAGACGGTTCCTCCGGCGCCGCCGCGGGTTCCTGCGCCGTCTCCGCCGGGCTGGCCAGATCCCGGCCGTTTGGGACCTGACCGCTCCAAATCTGCCTCCAGGTCAGCAGGCCCATCCCCGCCACCAGAGCCAGACAGGCGGCCACCGGAAGCCAGCGCCGCCAAAGACCTGCCCGGAACATCCGCTTCTCCGCCATGTCAATCAAATCGCCGCCCACGCCGCCGATGGCACGGAACAGCCGCTCTCCGCGCTTTTCTCCTTCCATGGTCATCCAACCCCTTCCTGTTCCAGCCATACCCGCAGCCGCTCCCGGGTGCGGTGCAGGGAAGATTTGACCGTTCCCTCGGCCATGTGATACCGGCAGGCGATTTCCAGCACGCTGTCCACATACCAATAGCGCCGCAGGAAAATGCAGCAGTCCTTTTCCGGCAGGCTCCGCAGGAACCGGTCCACGGACTGGGCCAGCTCCGCCTCCTCCACCGCCTGCTCCACGTTCTGCGTCCCCGGCAGGCAGTAGTCCAGCTCCTCCAGGGCCAGGGGCAGCTGGCCGCCGCCCCGCTTGCCGGTCCGTCCGGCCTTATAGCGGTCCAGAGACAGATTGCGGGTGATACACCCCAGGAAGGATGACAAAATAGCCGGCCGCTGCGGCGGCATGGCGTTCCAGGCCCGGAGCCAGGTGTCATTGACGCATTCTTCGGAATCTTCCCGGCTGCGCAGGATATTGTGGGCAATGCGCCAGCAGTAGGCGCCGTACTTGCTCTGGGTTTCCTCCAGGGCCTGTTCTTCCCTGGCCCAGTAGAGATCCACAATTTCCCGGTCCTCCATCCGGCCGCCTCCTTCCGCCATACTATATATATAAGACGCAAAAACCGTGTCCTTGGTTCACAAAAACAGGAAAAAATTTTCCCATTCGACGAAGAACGTCGAAGTTCGACTGTTTTCGACAGGGCGTTCGTATTATACTTTCGACAGAGTCCGACAAGTCAGTCGAAAAACCGATTAATCAGCCTAGGAAACTTTCCAGAAATTGTGTATTCTTATGGAAAAAGGAGGCGGCCGGTATGGCAATCTGCGAGAATCTCGCACATCGGCTTCATGCAATCCGCACAGAACGCGGCATGACGATCACAGAATTTTCCGAACTGCTCGGCATCGCCAGGTCTTCCCTGCAGCAGATCCTCAGCGGCAGAGGGAATCCCAGGATGGACACCGTGGAGCACATCGCCCGGCGGTTGGAAATGGATCCCCTGTCTCTGCTGTCAGACTGTCCAGGCAGCCCGTCTATTTCCCAGGATGGCAAGCTGCATCAGCTTTTGGAACTGCTGACGACCCAATTGGAGGACCGCCATGAATGAGCTGCTGATCGACCTGCTGTATTCCCTGGGCATCACCGCCAACTATACTGGTTTTTATTATACCATATCCGCTGTGGAACCGGCAGTCCAGGATCCCTCCCACCTGATCCAGGTGACCAAGGACCTGTATCCCACCGTGGCCAAGCGCTTCCACAGTACCACCAGCCGCGTGGAGCGGAATATCCGCCACGCCGTGGAGCTGGCCTGGAAAACCAACCCCGGTCTGCTGCAGAACATGGCAGGCTACCCTCTGCTTCAGCGGCCCTGCGCCTCCCAGTTCATCGCCATTCTGGCTGCAGAATATCAAAAGCTGCTGGCCAGGGAAGAACCCGATGGCCAGCAGCGCTTATTCTAGCGGTCCTCCCCGCAGAAGCATGCGGCCCGCAGCAGCTCGCACGTCAGATCCCACCAGGTCCGGCGCTCCACAGGCTCCGGCGCCACCAAGGGAATCTCCGCCAGGGTTTCTCCCTCCGCCAGCAGCGTCATGGTTCCCAGCCGCTGGCCTGCCTCCACCGGCGCCCGAACCTCCGGATCCACCTCCACCCGGGTGCTGATGGCGTTTTGGCGGCTCTTTTCAATGAGTATCGGATCATCCCGGGAGGCCACGGGGGTGATGGCCGTCTGGATGCCCAAAACAACCAGTACCTGCGGCACCTCCACAGCGGGATCGGGTCGGGCCAGAGTATAGTTGGCAAATCCGTAGTCCAGCAGCTGCTTGGCCGACTGGAACCGGTCGCCGGAGCTGCTGCAATGGAGCACCACGGCGATATACTCCACGCCGTCCCGCTGGGCCGAGGCCGACAGGCAGTGGCCTGCGGCGGAGGTATAGCCGGTTTTCAGGCCTGTGGTTCCCTGATAGAAGCGCACCAGCTTGTTGGTGTTGGCCAGGCCGAACTCGCCGTTTCGCACTGTGTCCATCCAGATGGTGGTGTAGCGGCGGATATCGTCGTGTTTCAGCAGTTCCCGGGACATGACCGCAATGTCATAGGCGGAGGTCAGGTGCTCGGCCGCGTCCGGCTCATCGTCCAAACCGGTACAATTGACAAAGTGGGTGTCATTCATTCCCAACTCCTGGGCCCGCTGGTTCATCATGGTGACAAAGGCCGCCTCGGAACCGGCGATATGCTCCGCCAGGGCCGTGGCGCAATCGTTGGCGGAGGAAACCACCACGGATTTGAGCATCTCATCCATGGACATCTCCTCCCCCACCTCCAGATAGACCTGACTGCCGCCTTTTCCGGCAGCCGCTTCCGAAGCGATGACGGTATCGTCCCAGGTGATGCGCCCGTTTTCCAGCGCCTCCATCACCAGCAACAGGGTCATGATCTTGGTGACGCTGGCCGGCGCCAGCTGCTCATGGGCATTCTTTTCATAGAGCACCGTGCCTGTGGCCGCCTCCATGAGTACGGCAGACGGCGCCGCGATTTCCAGCTCCGCCGCCAGGGTTCCGGCTGTCAGCCACGGCAGAAGCAGCAGCGGCACCAGCAGCAGGCAAAAAGCCCGTTTCCACATAAAAATCACCCTTCCGTTTCATTCTGGTACAAGCGTATGAAACGGAAGGGTGTATTATGTTTGACAGTTCTCTGTTTCTGTATTTCTACCTCAAGCCACCAGATAAGGCTCCACCGCGGTGAAGAAGGGCGCCGCGTCAGCCCCCGGATCTGCCACGACAACCCGCAGCGGACGGTTGAGGCCCATGCAGAACAGGCTCATGATGGATGTGGCGCTCGCGCGCATGTCCTCCCGCTCCACATGAATGGGGAAATACTGTCTCGTTGCAATGGAAACAAAGTCCAGAACATCAGTCGCAGATGCAAAAGATACAAAACATTCGTGCATTTGTTTTCCTCCTCAATCTGTACATTCCCCGGCAAATGCGGTATAATACGCCATATCGGCGCATTTCCGGTCTGCTTTTCCATTATACCGGAATCCGGCAATTTTGCCAATTCACAATTCCTGCCAAACATTTTGTTGGCTTTATGATTTTTTTGGTGGTTTTCTCTATGAAGTATTCTATTTTTACGTTGGGTTGCAAAGTCAATCAATATGAGACCCAGGCCATGGAGCAGCTCCTGGACGCCCGGGGCCATGAACAGGGCCAGTTCGACGGTATCTGCGACTGCTACATCATCAACACCTGCACCGTCACCGCCGTGTCGGACAAGAAGTCCCGGAACCTGATCCGCCGGGTGCGCAAGCAGAATCCCGACGCCGTCATCGGCGTCTGCGGCTGCTACGCCCAGGTCCATCCCGAGGCCATCCAGGCCCTGGATGTGGACGTGGTGGTGGGCACCAGCGGCCGGGAGGAATTCCTGCATCAGCTGGAGCAGGCGGTCCTGGCGCACACCCGCTATGCCCAGGTGGACGACGCCCTGCGGCGGCGGGAGTTTGAGGTTCTGCCTGCCGGCGGCATGGCCGCCCGCACCCGGGCCCTGATCAAGGTCCAGGACGGCTGCTGCAACTTCTGCACCTACTGCATCATCCCCTACGCCCGGGGTCCCGTCCGCAGCCTGCCCCTGGACACCGCCGTGGAGCAGGCCAGGCAGTGTGCTCAGGCCGGTTACCGGGAGCTGGTCATCACCGGCATCGAAATCTCCTCCTGGGGCGTGGACTTCAAGGACGGCAGCAAGCTCCAGGACTTGCTGGCCGCCCTGTGCCGGGCCGTGCCCCAGTGCCGCATCCGCCTGGGCTCCCTGGAGCCCCGCACCGTGGACGAGGCCTTCTGCCAGGCCCTGGCCGGCTTTGACAATCTCTGCCCCCAGTTCCATCTGAGCCTGCAGAGCGGCAGCGACACGGTGCTGCAGCGCATGCGCCGGAAATACGACACCGCACGCTATCTGGAAAGCGTGCGGCTGCTGAAGCAGTATTTCCCCGGCTGCGCCGTGACCACAGATCTGATCGTGGCCTTCCCCGGGGAGACGGAGGCGGAATTTCAGCAGAGTCTGGACTTCCTGCAAACCTGCCGGTTCTCTCTGGTCCATATCTTCCCCTACTCCCGCCGGGATGGTACGCCGGCAGCCTCCATGCCGGGCCAGCACGGCAACGCCGTCAAGGAAGCCCGGGCCGCCCGGGCCGCCCAGGTGGCAGCCCAGCTGGAGGCCGAATACGACGAGGCCATGGTCGGCCAGGTCTATCCGGTGCTGTTTGAGCAGGTGGAGCACGACCATTACACCGGCCACGCCCCCAATTATGTGAAGGTCTACGCCAAGGGGGAGGACCTGCACAACGAAATCCGTCCGGTGAAGATCACCGGCCTGTTCCGCGACGGCGTCCTGGGGGAGCTGGTATAGGCGTCCCTATACCAGCCGGTAATGGGGCAGCGGCGTGCCGAACATCACCCGCCGCAGGCCGTCGTCCAGCAGAGCGGCGGCAGCGGAGAGCGGGATCCACAGAACAAAGTAATACAGGCAGATCTGTCCCAAAAAGTTCATAGGCAGGCTGGAGTAATCCCACACCCCCAGGCCCAGCCAGCGGTTGACAATCAGCCCGGTCACCAGCTCCAGGGCTGTGATCACACAGGCGCCCAGACAGGCCTGGGCCGCCAGAGGCACCGGAAACCGGCGATCCAGCCGTCCGATGAGCCAGAAGCACAGTCCGCCCAGAAGAAACATGGAGAAATGGCTGCGCCCCCGCCACAACAGCTCCACCAAAACATAGGCGCTTCCGCCGCAGGCCATGACGACGCATTCCTGAAATATCTGCAAATTGATCACCCATGGGGTAGTATGCAGCATTTTCCAGGTTTTTATTTACGCAAATTGCAAAAAATAAGGCTGTGCCGCGAAAAAGTTGTTGACAAAGGGTCTCCCTGTCTGTATAATAACTATGCTCACGATGTGAGCGAAATATGGCGGCATAGCTCAGTTGGTAGAGCATTCGGTTCATACCCGGAGTGTCATCTGTTCGAGTCAGATTGCCGCTACCAGGCCCGTTGGTCAAGCGGTTAAGACACCGCCCTTTCACGGCGGTAACATGGGTTCGATTCCCGTACGGGTCACCAAATGATGTTATACGAACACGGTATTTAGAAATTGTGATGGTTTTCGGATTGTTCGCAATGAAATGTTCGTATAATTCCGAAGAGATCCACACCTATTGATGGTGTGGATCTCTTCATTATTTTTTGAACAAAAATATCTGACGCTGGAAATTACATTCTTTCAGGGCCGAAGCACCGCCTCATGGTACTTATCCATCAGCGCCTTGATGTCATCGCCGCTGGCGGTTGCTTCGCCGCGCAGCACCGCTTTCCAGTATTCCGGGCTGTTGATACCCGCGTCCCGTACGGCGTTTTCCACCGTGACGGTCACGGGGTCAGGCTGCTCAGGCTGTCCAAGGGCCTTGGCCACGGCTGCCCGGAAACTGTCCATGGTATAGCCGTACAGGCTCCACCAGTGTTCCGGGTCCACATGGGCGCTGGCATAGCCGTCCAGGTAGGATTCCCGATGGCTGCGGATTTTGCTCACGGGAATATCAAAGGCCCGGCACAGGTGGGCGCAGAGTTCCACAGCTGCCTCGTAGGCCGCTTTTGTGTATTCCCGGTCCGTGGTGTCCTCGCAGATCTCAAACTGGATGTGGGAGGCGTTGTAGCTCCCCATGGAGCCGCTGCCGCAGCCCCACAGGAAACTGTCCCAGGGCAGCGTCTGCACGGCGGCGACGGTTCCGTTTGCCAGCTTTCCCACAAAGGCATGCATGCCGTAGGGCTGGGATGCCCGGTTCCAATCGTTGCCGTACTGGTTGGTCCCGATGGCCTGCAGGGCCTGGAACCGGTCCCACCGCGTTTCCTCCGGCAGAATCACGCCCATGCCGTCGGTCTGCCGGATGGCCGGGTTGACGTAGCGCCGCAGCTCCGGATTGTTTGCCCCGGAGCTATGTACCACGATGCCGGTCTTGGGGATGGTGTTCCCGCTTTTGTACCACCTGTTTTGCACCAGCAGGCATTGATACAGTTTCATTCCGATCCCTCCGCCTTATTTGTCAGAATATCAATGGCTTTTGTGACGGCGGCCGGCAGCGGCAGGCCCATCAGACCGGCGTTTTCAACAATTGAAATCAACTCATTGGCCATAAAGCCGATGATCACCGCATCCCGGATGTAGGTTGTCCCCACTGCCAAATCCAGCCTGTGCGCAATCAATACAAACAATAGGGTCATGCCCTTTTTGCACAGGCCCTTCCAACCGGCGTGGCTCTGGAGCGCGCCGGTTTCCGACTTTTTCGACTTGTGGAACACCCCAGCCACCATCAGGCCGGAGATATAGTCAATGGCCATGAACAGGATCAGGGTCACCAGACTGGCGTCCCAGCCGCCCAAGGCCCAGGCGATGGCGCCGCCAATGGCGCCGGTGATCGTGCAAATCATTTCTCTCATTTGGAACACTCCTTGTTTTTCAGTTTCTGTATGTCCACACCTACTGCTTCTCCCAGCCAGCGGGGTACTGATCCGGGGTGTAGGTGTTCACCACGCCCAGGATATTTTTGTATACCTCGCCCTTCCACCAGCCGAGCTCGTCCACGGCAAAGGCGAGGCCGGCGGTGATGGTCTCCGGGATGACGCGGACGCCGGCCCTGTAGTTCACGTCCTCCCACAGGCCCGGGGCGCTGTCCGGGCTGTTTTCCGCTGTGTCCCAGAGGTCGGAGGCCGCCCGCTTCAGCTGGCCGTTCCAGTTGATTCTGGTGCCGGCTTTCACCAGACTGCCGTTCTTTTTCAGCGCCGGGAACAGGCTCGGCGCCGTGGATGCCATCTGGTCGGTCAGACTCTCCGCACCGGTCTCGATGGCGGCTCTGGCGGTCCTGGCTGCTGTCAGGGTCATGGCGCCGCCGGTCAGCACGTCCACCAGTTCCTGGGTCTTGGCCTTTCCCATCTTTACGGTCACCGTGCCGTCCCGGTTGTCCGTGATGCCGCCGGCCATGCTGTACAGGGAGCAGTCCTCCGTCTGGCTGTCTCCGGTATCCCGGTTTCGCCGCAGGGACCAGGTCAGATCGTCCACAAACAGCGCCGCAGCCTCCGCCGGCGTCATTTCGATCTTGCATTCGATGGTGGGCCGGTAATCCCAGGCCTTGTCCATCAGCTTCCGGTCAATCCAAAGGACGGGGATTTCCCGTCCTTTTGCAATCATCGTGTATGTCATGCCTCATCCTCCTTCGTGAAAAAGCACCGCTGTTTTGTAATTTGCGATTTTATAAGCTATCCGGGGGTTGCGACCCCCGGACCCCCATTAGGGGATATAAAGGAGTCGGGAGCCGAGGTAGCCGTTCGTGTACGACGCAGAGCTGTTCGCATAGAAGTACCAGAAGCCGTAGTCGCCGCCGCTGCCATAGCCGCCGCCGACATACAGCGCATCGGTGTCAGAGCTCGAGTACACGTAGTCGGGGACGAACGTAGATGCACTGCCGCCAGATGCCGCATCAGGCAGGAATGCCCAGGGTAACTCCTCGCTATATCCGAAGCCAGTGATGTAATTGGAGGAAGGCAACTTTACACCGGCGGCGGTAAGCGCCGAGGTGCTGTCCGCAAAGGTAGCATTGTCGGCGCCAAGGTAGCAGTTTCGGGAAGATGCCATAAAGCCATCGACCCAGTCGAAGACACGGCCGAAGGGCTGTTCGACCCAGCGGTACTGGTTGTAGGTGTTTCCGCCGTTGACGGTGTGGTAAATCGCTCCGTCGCTCGCGCCACTCTTCTGGGAACTGGAACCATAACCTCTACCCAGGATATTCTGAGAGTTAAAGTCTGCGTACTCAATCAAGAACAGCATCTGAAGCGCACTCCAAGTAGCAATGTCGAGCATCCACCACTTATCACCCTTGTTATGGCTGTAGGTGCGGAAATTGGTACGGCTGGTGTTGACCAGAGGAACTATACCGGATTTAGAGAAGACTGCCGAGCTGTCACCGGATGTGTGATAACGGCCGATATAACGACCGCTGCCGGGGTGCTTTGTGAAGCCCTCCAGAGGAACCGCAGAGATGGCCCATGTCCACCGCTTATTCTCCGTATCCTTGTGCGCGTAGAAATAGAACTCCGGAATATAGACCATCGTATCGTGGTCCGTCATGGAAAATCCGGCGTCATCCTCGGAGTATGCGACTGCACCATCAATGATGTTGTAACGCTTCATGCCGCTCCATGGGAGCACGCTGTCAAACGGGCTTGAACCCATGCTGGTCAGCGATGTCGCAGGCGCAGGAGCAGCGAAACCAGACGCGACGCCACCGCGCTGCAGCTTGGTGCTTGATTCCGCATAATTCCACTGGACAGCATATGCATTGGACACGTCCACGGGTGGTGCAATCCAATCCCAAGGTAATTTGAACTGCGCGACATAGGTTACATTGCCGGTAACGGGGCCAATCGTAGGCGACCATCCAATAAATTCTTTCTCTTCACCGTCAGGATCAACCGGAGTAGCGCCGTTATATGCAGGCGTTGTACCATAAGGTTGGTCCGTGTCGGTTTCCAGAACTGTAGAGCCGTTTTTCCATGTAACCGTATACGTCCGCACCGTAGCCGTAAACACCGCGTATACGCTACGGTCCGCCGTCACAGCCTTCAAGGTATCCGCGTCCGCGCTGCCGCCCGGCGTCATGCTCCAGCCGGCAAACGCATAGGCATACTGCGCCGTGCTGGCCTTGGTCGGGGTGCTGCCTGTATAGGCGCCGTCGGCCCCGTCCTGGATGGAGACGGTCTGCAGGAGTGTGGTGCCGTCATCGCTGTAGAAATACAGGTAACTGGTGATATGCTGATATACAATCCGGATATTGGGATACCGGCTCTGCATTTCCGCCAGCTGTGCGCCCGTGAGGCTTGCCACACGGATGGTGCCGCTCATCTGGGGCTTGTCCGTGTTGTTGCCGTTTTCGTCCAGTCCGCGCATGGTGTCCAGCTTGTCATAGAAGCTCAGGATCTCCTCCGCGCTGTCCGCCGTCATGTCAAAGCCGATGATCCGCACACGGCTGCCGGCTGCCATGGCGTCCAGAATGGCGAAGCCATCCACCACGGGGCTGACGTTCTCCAACCGCAGGGTGGCAATCTGGCTGTAGGACGGGCAGACAAACTCGTCAATGGCACCCTGATTCCGGATGGTCAGGTTGGTGATGGTGCCGGGCAGATGCAGGGTTTTCAGGATGCCGCCGTTTGGCAGGCTCACGCCGGTGACCGAGGTCCCGTCAAACCAGACATGCTCCAGGTTGACGCATCCGGAGAGGTCAACCGCCTGCTGCACAGGGCCGGTGCCCAGGTTCGGACAGTTCCGTACGTCCAGGCTGCGGAGCAGGGTGTTGTTGCCCAGATACAGCTCCAGCAGGTTCTCGTTGGAATAGGAATCCGATGCGTCGCCGATCTTCAGGGTCTGCAGCTTGGTTGCCGCCGTGAAGTCCGCATAGCCAACCTTGTAGCCGGAAAGGTCGCCCAGGGCCGCCAGCTGGGACGCGGAATAGATGTACGTCTCCGTGTCGTTGACGTTGTCCAGCGGGCATTCCAGCACATAGCTGATGCCGCGTTTTGCCCGCTTCTGCACCAGATACGAGCCGTATTTGATCGTGGCATAGATGTCCGCGTAGGGCGTGACAGACAGGTCCGCCTTTGCATAGCCGCGCAGGGTGATATAGTCCGTCAGGGCGTCGCCCGCGTTGTATTTGCTGTCCAAATACCGGAACCGGTTGTAGAGCCACCATTTCCGCTGCTCCGTCTTGCTGCCCTGCAGCATGCTGAGATAGGAGGCGTTGTTCAGCTCGATCAGCGGATCGAGATATTTGAACTGGGCATCCTCGTTGAAGATCGCCTCCGGCCACTTGCTCTGGTGGGCCTCAAACCTGGATTCGGTGTCCTCATAGGAGAGCTTTTTCTCGGAGCGAAGCTTCTGGTACATGGCCGCCAGTTCATCGAAGAATCCCTGCCGCAGGTTGACATACAGCACGGACGCCTGTCCGTTGAACACGTCGGCGCCCGTCTCCGTCTGGTCGATGTCCTCCAGCGAGTAGTCAAACACCAGAGCGCCCTCGTTGTTGGTTCCCATGGCCGTGTCGAAGTCGTAGGGCAGGATCGTCCACTTTCCGTTGTCGTAATACGTCGGGAAGGCGTTCTTGGCCCGGTTGTCCACCATCAGGAACAGCTCCGTGAACAGGTAGTTGAACAGCATTCCGTCCACATCCGCGTGGTCAGCCAGCTCCGCCCGGAACTTTGCCAGACGGTATGCTGCCGTGTCCTCTGTATACGTCACGGTGATGGAGTTGCCCTCGCTGTCCGTCTTTCCGGTGTCGTAGGTCACGGGTGCATCCAGGACGCTGCCGGTGGCAGCGGACTGATCCGTGCTGGCCAGCCATGCCGCGAAGGCCTGCAGACGGGTGATGTTGGTGCTGTCCTCCGGGTACCTGGCTTCAAAATCCTGCTTCCAGTCCTCCACGGAGAAATCAGCGGATTTCCACAAAACCCGGTCGGAGGTATTGTTCAGGATTTCCCAGCTCTCGTCGTTTTCGTCGAAGCCGAAGACCTCCGGCGTGCCCTTGTCGTTGTTGAAGTTGTACTTTCCCAGGAACGTGGTGTTCACACCGTCATTCCAGAAGATCACGATGGGAAATCCGTCGATGCCCTGCCGGACGCTGGGGTTGCTCAGCTGCGGCGGCGTTTTCACCGGGTTCGCGTCGTTGTAGAGCCGCACCAGCTCCACGTTGTTGGCGCCTTCCGAAGAGGCCACGTCCGCCTTGAACGTGAAGGTGTTCACACCGATGCTGTCATCCCGAAGCTTGTAGTCCGGCGAATTCAGGCCGTTGTGGACAAAGCCGCCGCTGAACTTGATCTTGTAGTTCTTCCGGACGTAATACTGGGAGGACGTGCCCTGCACATCCGCCGTGGCGTCGGCAGACGTGAAGTTATTGGCGCTGTTGGTTGGATCTGTGTAGGTGGCCTGCACCGTCTTCTTGTCGCCCTTGAACTGGGGCAGCTCCGTGGCCTCCAGGATGAGATAGGGCAGATTTTTCGGCAGCTGATTGATGACAATCTGGCCATATTCGTCAAAGACATTGTTCCGGCTGTACCGGGCCAGCATTTCTCCGGCGTCCTGGGTGTCCGCAATCCAGTTGTTCAGCACCTGGAACCGGGTCAGGTTGTTGTCGTAGACCCGGATGCAGTAGAGATCCATGGTGCAGTCGTTGGAGCCGATGGTGATGTCCACCGGTGCAGCCTGGGAAAAATCGTCATCGTCCGGATACTGGATCACGCGGGACATGATGCCGTTGATGTAGCAGTAGATCAGCCGGTGCTCCGCCCGCTTCTCCACCACAAAGGAAATTCGGACGTGCTCATCCTCTTTGTACTGCGTGGAGATCTCGGACTGCTCCGATTTCAGTGTCGCTTTCTGCGCCGTCAGAGAAAGGCCGCGCCCGCCGGACAGGCAGGACAGCACCACCGCGTCGTAATTCAGAACATTCCGCGTGGAGAATTCCAGCTCGATTGTCTTTCCGGTGCTCCGGAAATCGCTGGCGAACAGCTTCAGCGGAATGGTCAGCCGTGCGTCACCGGAGACGCGGAGCACGGTGTTTCCGTCCTTGTCCATCTGCCAGCCGTCGGAGGTGAAGTTGAACCCGGCAAACTGCGCGGCGATGTCGCAGTATTCCCAAGTGCCCGGGTTCGCCTCATTGTTACTGCGGCCGTAGCTGGAAAGGTACAGGGAAAGATCCTGCGTCTCGGCCTCCACGTTGATGCTGCTGGGCGTGACCGTCACCTGCATCTGCTTTTCCACGGTGCTGCAGACGATGGAGAGCGTCAGATCTCCTGCGATGTCCGCTCTGTAAGTCCAGGACTGCCGCGTCCTGTCCACGGTCAGGGCATTGACCCACATCCCGTTTGCCTTGAGCACGATGTCCGCCGTCAGGCTGGACGGGTCATATACCGTGTACTGCACGACGATGGAGCCGAACTGCTCCACCGTGGCCTCGCTGAAATTGGTGGCGATAATGGGCGTCTGGTTTCCCTCCGTCACGCAGATCAGCTCGTAGTACAGCTCGTTGGAGCGGACCTCCTGCCCGTCCACCAGGGCAGTAAAATAGGCCCGCAGCGCATGGGCGCCGTGAGCCTGTGCCGGGATAGTATAGGTCTGCTGCCGTCCGGAAACCGCCGTCTCCACCGTGCCGATTTCCGTTCCATCCAGAACGAAATGCATCGTCTTGGTCAGGCTGCCGACAGGCACATAGGTGAAGTTGATCGCGCCGGTGAACGGGGAGCTTGCGTCAAAGGCGGAGGAAAGGGAAATCGCAATGGCGTTGATGCTGTAGTTGATCGTCCGGCTGTTGCCGTATACGTCGGAGATGTTCAGTTTGACCGCATTCACGCCGCTGCTGAGATACGGGGTAGGATCGATCTCAATATTGCCCTGCGCTACATCCAGCAGCGCCTTGACAATGCCGTTGACCGTGATCTTCGCCACGCCGTTTCCGGTCGGAATGTCATCCTCCAAGGATGTCCACGCCGCCTGGATTTTGCAGGCAGAACCGTATGCAATGGTCTTGGAAAGCCATCCGGACGTATTGGTCAGCGTCAGCACCGCGTTGTTGCTGCCGCCGCCACCGCCTCCGGAGCTGGAGAAGGGGCCAAGCGGGCCAACCACGACCTCGTCATTGGAGGTCAGGTAGAGATATCCGTTTTCCACATAGCCGCCGTCCACTTTGCCGAGCAGCTCCAGGCTCATGGCTTTCTGCTGCGTCTCCAGAGCCACGACATTGTCCCGGGTATCCGCAACCTCCTGCACAGCATTGCTGGCCGCAGCCTTCGCATTGTTGGCCGTCTGTTCCGACGCCCGGGCCTGCTTCACGGCGCTGGCCGCCTGCTCGGAGGCCTCTCTGGCCAGCTCCGATGTCGCATCCTTCAGCGTTTTTACCTTCATGTTGTAGGTCTGCGATTGGGATGAGACCAGCACCAGATCTTCGTCCTGGGCATCTGCCAGGGTCGGGAAATCCGATATTTTCTTATCTGCCATTCAGAAGTCACTCCTTCTCGAAAAGAATGAACGGATCCAGCACATCCAGGTCATATCCTGAATTCTGGAACACGATGAAATCGGTGTATTCCGACAGATCCAGGCGGGCCACGTCAAACTCCACCTCATCCTCCGTGAACGTGTTCCAGTCGGATTCAAACGACATGCGGTCTCCCGGCGTCGGGAACTCCACCACTGCCGTACCTTCCTGGAGCTTGCCGTTGTGCAGCTCAACCAATTTCATCTGCTCCGCTCGGATGCTGTCCGCTTCCACCCGCAGGCGCTTGCGCAGATTGTTGAGCGCCCGGACCGTGCTATACGCAACCGGGCATTTGATGTGCAGATTGTCAACCGCTCCGGAAGCCTTGAGCAGATGCAAAACCTTTACCTTCATAACTTATCCTCCTATGGCCCGGAGCCGCTGCTCCAGGGTATTGATGCGATGATACAGCTTTTGGATCATGTGGGTGTTGATGGAGATGAACTGCTCGTAGGCCAGCATATATTCGGTTTGGACTTCCCCATCCTCCCCCGTCCTCTCCAGGACGTTCAGGCCTGCGAAATCTCCGCGTCCCAGGCCGTTTTCTGTCAGGGCCTGCTCCACGTCCTGTGCAATAAAGCCGGTGCACAGAGGATCGTCCGGCCTGTCGTTGTAGTGATACACGCACGGCTGGAGAGAAAGGAAAAACGCATCGTACCGATCCAGATCGTAGTCGATGCTGTTTTTCATGCGCCGGTCTGAGGCAACGGAAATAGACCTCGATGCGCCTATCACATTCGTAGAGCAGTAGAAAGATGTAGAATAAGCCTGCATTCTCACGCCGGAGTTCGTCGCGATAAAATAGCAGTTATTCCCAGATCCGTAAACCATTGCCCCATATGTATAGCTTTCGCCGTCGTAGCCATACGCGCAAGTGAACCCACCGAAGGAGTTTGCAAGCTCGATATATGATGCGTTCAGCGTTCCGGTTGTAATCAAATCCGCATCAATTGTGCCAGTGGTGATGTTGCTCCCGTTGATGGTGGTCCAGCCGGCTGTGCTGAGGTCTGAGAATGTCACCATGCCAGTCAGCGTAATAGATGCGGAACTGATTGTCGTTCCGCCGGATTTCAGAGAAATCGTGGAAGAGGAAGCGCCGTTGCTAGTAGAAAGAACCATGCCGTCCTCGAATGCCTCAATGGCAGCCGTGACGTCATCCTTCGTGGCCAGCCCATCTGTGTCGAAGCTCAGGTTGATTCTCGCAGCGTCGATGGTGCCGGTCTTGATGCAGGCGCCGTCAATGGTCGTGGTTCCGCCGGCCAGCCCCTCATAGGTGACAAGGCCCGAGAAGCTGATCTTCTCGCTGGCCACCGTAATGCCGCCGGCGGTGAGCTGTATGGTGCTTTCCGTGGCGGCATTGGATACAGACAAGGAAAGCGCAACCTCCGTGGAATTGACGCCGTTGGCCAGCTGCAGATAGGCCCCGCCGTTTTTGCTCACGGCAGAAAGCTCGATCCCGTCGATGTCAAGCCGCAGCTGGTTCACAGCCTCCGTGGTGATCTCGTCCGTCTCCTTGAGCAGGGACACCTCCAGCGTGATCTCCTCATAGGTCTGCTCAATTTTGGAGTCCAAATAGTATTTGGTGTCCTCCATGTACTTTTCCAGCCGCTCGGCATTCTTGTTGAGCTTTTCAATGCTCGATAGGTACGGATACTCGCTGTCCAGCTCGTCCTTGCCCGGTGCCTCCAGGTTTGACCGCATGATCACATCCAGCCGCACGGTTTCGGCATACAGGACGCTTCGCACCTGGTCGCCCACAATCAGCCAGTCTCCCAGCTCCGCAGCCGGGTCATAGCAGGCCTGTTCCACCGTATAGGGCGCATAGATCATGCCGGACAGTTCTGCCAGCAGATCGTCGCACACCGCCTGAGACGCGCATGGGTTGTCCTCAATGGCAAGCTCAAATCCGCTGTCATCGCCTCCGGTGTATCCCAGGTTTTCGTCCCTGGCCACCGTCACCCGGGAAACCGTCAGTGTTTTCCCGGTCGTGATCTTCCCGACCACCACCGGCACATAGCAAAAATCGCCGCCTGCCCGGTTGGAAATGGTCTGCCCGGTCTCGCTGTGCTGCCAGACCAGTTTGTGCCCGTCATCCGTATAGATGCGGTTGTAGTATTCGTCGATGATGTCCCAGGTTTCCGCCGGCGGCGCCACCAGAGGAACGATCCGCAGTTTATTTTCCGGCGTGATGATCCAGTTTCCACCGTGGACAGCGCCGATCCAGCCGAGCACGTCCATCATGGTTTTCTTGGCCGGATAATCCACCTGATAGGGGGCCGTGGTCTTGATCACAGTCCGGCTGTCAATCTCAACACCAAGCCGGTATGCAATCTCCTCCACGCAGGCCTTCATGGATTTGGGCCACCCAATCCGGTCATCGTCATCGGTATCATCCGTGTATTGCTGATTGGCCTTGAGCATGGCGTCGTAGCATTGCAGAGACACGAGCCCCTGATCCTTTTTGCGCTTGTCGATGTAAAAGGTGCCCATGTCCTTCCACTCGGTGTAGGTCGCCATGTCCTTTGTCAGTCTGGACCGGATGACGACCTCTGCAGAATCCGGGATGGTGTCCTCCGTCATGACCGATACCTGCATGGAGGCTGCGACGCAGTTGCCGACGGAAAAACCTTCTGCAATCATCGCCCGGTTGATGACCGGCGCGGAGATGGCGGCGTATGTCACACCGCCGATCACCGCCACCGTATCCACACGATAGTCTCCGCTGGCCGCAATGCTTTTCCAAAGCTCACTTCGTTCCCGCATGGGCCGTCACCTCTCGATCAGATTGAACGTCACGCCGTCATAGACGGTTCGCCCGTCCAGATACCGCTGCACACCGGCGTTGACGGTGCTGCAGTAGTACGTCCTGGTTATCGGCCGATTGGACATGGGGTCCAGCATGGTCACGGATACATAGTCCGCATCCATGTCCGATGCGAGCTGCGCCATTATGGCCTCATCGAGCCGGATGAAGCTCACCGTCCACTTGAGCTTGGAGGCGATTCTGGTCCGGTACATGAGCCCGTCCAGAATATTCCGCCCGCTTCCATCGGCGTCCAGATCGTTCCGGGAGGGCTGCAGACCGCTGTCCCAGTTGATATATCTTGTATAATCATGACCGTTCAGGACAAACACAGGTTTCATCTTGCAGCACCTCCCCTGTTACGTCAGAATAGGGGACTTCCCCGTCATTCTGGTCCGTCTGTTGATTTCTTCAATGACCTTCGTGGTCAGGCTGTCCGCGTCCAGGTTCACCGTGGTGCCGCTGTACTGCTCGATAGCATCCACAATGGCCGCTGTGGCGTTGGTGACAGACTGGATAATTACGGAGCTAAGGCCGTCATTGGCGGCCGAAAGGCTTTCGCTCAGGCTGTCCGAGCCGGAGGCTTTCGCCGTTACGCTGTATGGTGCAATACCGCCGGTGGCGATGGCAGGCACCCGGAAACTCACGCTCCCCGCAATGGCGGAAAGCCGCTCCATGAGCTGGGTGAAGCTGTCGCTCACCCGATCTGCAAAGCTGGTCAGGGACGCATCCAGGCCGCTTTCTGTCGCCTCCACACGCATGGGAACCACAGTCTCAGACCCGGCCATTTCTTCGGAAATCCGATCTGCCATGGCAGACACGGTTTTCATAACAACGCCGGTGGATTTCTCGAGGCCCACAGCCACACCAAGACCGGACATAAATCCGACCTTATCCTCCATGACCCTGGAGGGAGAATTGATGTCCAACTGGCTGGTGAAGGTTTTGACAATGGTATTCGCGGCGCCAACAGCCGCATTTTTCACGGTGTTATACCCGTTTTTGATGCCGTTGCCAATGCCCTGCATGATATTCGTCCCGGCTTGCACAATGCTGCTTCCGACGTTTTTCACATACGACACGCCGTTCTGGATCCCACTGGTGATTTTCTGGCCAATGGATCCCCAGTCGATTCCGGCGATGTAATCAAACGCCGCCTGCAGCTTGCTGGTGATGCTGTTTCGGATGCTCTCAAAAGCGGAAGCAACCGACGTCTGCATGCTGCCAACCTTCTGAGAGATCGTCGATGCCGCCGTGGAAAACTTGTCCCGGATGGTGCTGTAGATGCTCTGGGCCGCTGTGGAGACCTTGGTTTTCATTTCCTCGAAGCCGGTCCGTGCCTTGTTCTTCATATCGTCCACCTTGGAACGAAGAACGGCAGCCGTGCTCTCAAACTTCGATTTGACGTTGGAATAGATGCTCTGGCAGGTGTTCGTAACGGACGTTTTGATCTCGTTCCATTTCCCCACCAGAGTTGCTTTGATGCCGGATGCCGCCGTGGAGAGATACGCGACAATGTTCCCCCAGGTCTCCCGGATGCCCTGCAGCAGACCTTCGATCAGATAGACGCCGATCTCCGCCATAACCGTGGACGGGGAATGGATGCCGAACATATCCTTGAACCCTTCCACAATCGGTTCTCCAATGTTCTTCCACAACCAGGAGCCAATCCCCGCAATGGCCTCTACGAGACCTTCCAGGATGCCTCCAATCAGCATTTCGCCGACGGTGCATCCGCTTTCCGCCGCTCGCTCTTCCGCAATCTGAACCTGTTCGTCCCACCACTCCGAAATGATGCTCCAAAGATCGCCCAGAAGGCCAACAGCAAATTCGATCGCGGCCCTCACGACCGCTCCGACCAGCTGCCCAAGGGAATAGGCGATCCCCTGCCAGTCGATATTCTCCAGGCCTTCCCGGATAAAGGATCCGATCTGCTGCCAGTCTGTCTCCGCAATGGCTGTTGTTGCAAACGTCAGAAGCCCAATCGCAAAGTCAGAGAACGTCTGCCCCAGCATCCCGAAATCGAAACTGCTGAAGATGCCGTTGATCCCGTCCGCCATCGCTTTTCCGAGCGATGCCCAGTCGAATTCTTCCACCGCTCCGTAGAGCACCTCAAGCCGGAGCTTGAAGAATTCTCCGATCGTCTTTCCGAATTTCTCCCAGTCCACATCCCGGATGAAGCCGTTCAGCCCCTCCGAGAAGGATTTCCCGAGGTTCACCCAGTCAATGCCTGTGAACAGAAGATACGCGGAATTGACAATGGTGTTGACGCCCTCTGCAAAGGTGCTCCCAATCAGATCCCAGTCGATGGTGTCCACCATGGAATTGAAGATCCGGCAGAATGCGTCGATATATTTTGTCAGCGTTGCCCCCAGGTTGTCCCATGCGATGAAATCATGGACCTTCTGGAACGCCCGGTTGATGCCTTCTCCGATGATGCGCCCGATCTCTTCATAGTCGCCGTCCCGGAACAGCTGCTTGATGCGCTCCACAAAATCCAGGATGGCAGACTCAATCGGAACCTCTTCGAACATGTTGGCCGCCCCGCCGCCGCCTCCGCCGGAGCTGGTGTCTTTGTCCTTTGATCGATCATCGGTCAGAATATTCAGCTCATCAAAAGAGGCCAGCTGCCTGGAAGCCTCCTTGACCTCTTCCGCAGCCTCCTTTGCAGCGCCAGCCGTTCCGCCAAGGGCTCCGGCATAGTCTTTCTGGACGCCTATGGCCTTTGTAAAGGATTTCGCGCCGGTCAGTGCCGCAAAGAACATGCCGATGTATGTAATGGCAGTGGACAGCAGATTGATGAGCGTTGTGAGAATCGGCGCGACAACGCTCAGAATAGGTGAAAACGCCGTTGCAAGGCTGTTTTTCAGCTGCTCCAACGCAGAAGAAACAGACGAGATGGACCTGTTCGTGCTGTCGGAATACTGCGCCAGATTTTCAAAGCCGGAGACCAGCGCTGTGCGCAGACGATTTGTCAGGACGTATAGGGTTCGAATTCCAAAGCCATATTTCATAATGGACTTAAGGCTGCCTGCGAACCCGCCTCCCGCGCTCCTTGCCTTTTTCCCGAATAGGTTAATTCCGGTCACTGCTTTTCCGAGGTTCAGCGCCAGGTTCCCGAAAGATGCTCCAATCCGCTGTACAACGCCGAGCAGCGCGTTCGCCGCCTTCTTTGCGTATTTCCACGCACCGCCGAACGCCTTCTTGATAGCGTCCCCGGCCGCAGCGAACGCACTCCTGAGCCCGTTTGCAATGGTGGTCAGCTTCCCGAGCGGCGTGACCGCCTGGCTCGCTGTCGCCCGGATTTCTGCAATCTTCGCCCGGATCTGTTCCAGTGTCGCCGCCGCTTTCTGGAATTCCGGCAGTGTGCTCCCTGGCGTATAGGCTGTCCCGGTGTTCTCATAGATTTGTTGCGTGGCGCGAAGATCATCCAGCTTCTTTTTGGCAGCGTCAATGTCATATTGCAGGCGCTGGTATGCAGCCGAGTTTTTCTTCACGCCGGTTGCGTCCATCTTATTCTGGCGCTCTGTCAGCCGCTCCATGGCCTTTTCGGCCTTTTCGATCTCCTGCGTGACCCACTTATATTCGTCCGTTGGTGTCTGGGTGCGTCCGGCTGCAAGCATGGCCTGTTCCAGCCTGGCCGCCTCTTCTTCCAGCCGCTGCAGCGCAGACTCATATTCAGCCGCTTTCTGTCCGGCTTTCGCCATGGCGGATCCGCCGCCTTGCATGGCTTTTTCCATGCGGCCGCCCAGTTGGTTCACGCTGCTGTTCAGGGACCGGATGGCGGCTTTCATCTCCTTGCTGCCTGCCCCAATCCCTTGTGTGTCTATTTCGGTGTCGATGATGATAGAACCATCGTACTCGGCCATTGTGTCACCACCTTTTTAATCAAGCAGCGCATTCAGCCTATCCTTTGCGGCCTGCTCTTCCTCCGTCAGCCTCGGCCGCAGAACGCAGATATCCTTGTTGGCCGCCCAGAACTCCTGCTCCCACTTTTCCAGCTTCTTTCCCTTGCTTTTTTTCTGTCGCAGGCTCAGAACCTGAGAAAAAACGCCATCGGAAATCTCCATAAAGTAGCCCATGAAGGTCCACCAGTGGAGATACTCGCAGGCGCGTGTTTCAAATCCGGCCACCTTGTTCACGGCTGGAAACAGCAGCGTCTCGTCCTGCTCCCAGTCCATGGTTCTCGGTCTGGTTTTGGAATCCGGCTCCATGCCGCAGTCGATAAACTGCATCGCGGCGCGGAACGCCTCTTCGTATTGATCTTCCGGCACAGCGTCCAGATCCTCGTAGAGAATGAACAGGCAGACGTAGATTTTTTCCTCCCGTTCCAGCTCCGGATCGGAGAACGCCGCAATGATGTTCAGAATATCCCGGAAGTCCGTCCGGATCCGATACTCCGTCCCGCCAACCGTCAGGCTCCTTGGGAGCTGCCCGATCATGCTCTCCCGCCTTTGTGCTTTCCGGTGCGGTATCCGTGGGTGTAGCGGTTCACGCGGTTTGCGATTTTGGCTGTCTCCCGGGTGAACTGGGCGGAAATGTACCGTCCAACCGCCTCAATTGCCTTTTCGCAATAGAAAACGCCGCCGACAGGAGAGAACGGATGCATTTTCCCGAAGAACGCCTCGGACATATTGCCGCCGAACATAAAGTCGCAGGCGTCGTACAGCCGCTTTTCCGCCTCTTTCAGAGCAGCCTGAGCCGCTGCATCATGTTCTTCCGCCGTTCCATCCGCCTGAATGTTGACGCTTTCCAGCGGCGCCACGATCTCATCGAAGGTTCCAACGATTTTGTTGTACCGCTCGATGATGCCGATGTCCGTAGGCCGGAAGAAAAACACGCCGATCACATCGCCGCGCTTGTTTTTGATAGGCACCTCTACGCTGCCGTCGTCGATCACGATTTCGGCAATGCCGTTCAATTTCTTGTTTTCGTCCATGAAAATGTCCTCCTTATTGCAAAATGGCCAGCGGGGCGCACCCGCTGGCCAGGTTTATTATGAGCGTATGGAGATCCTTCGGATTAGGAAGCCGCTTCCTCCGGGGTGAAGGTCTTGGTGCTGGTGTTCCAGGTGCCCTTGACCCGGTTTCCTGCGTTGTAGATCGTGAACGGGATCTGCACGCCGGAGGTGTCGCCGCCAATGGAATTTGGAATCACGCGGCAATCCTCCCGGTACGCCCAGAGCACAGTCCCCGCCTCACTCAGCAGCACATCTACCTTGGTGGTCAGGCAGGCATCGCCTGTGCGCCGCTCGTTGGCGATGAGGGCCAGCTGTTCAAAGAGGGGATCCCCGGTGTAGGCGTAGTAGGGATCCACCTCAGACTGCACCTCGTATCCGTTGTGGACAACGTTCTGCTCGCCCAGGATGTTCTTCTGCACCTCAATGTCGGGGTTCAGCTCCTCGTTGAATTCCTCCAGATCCTTGCCGAGACGGGTGTAGTTCGCTGCCTCTCCGCCGAAGGATGCATCAATGTAGTGCGCAAGATACTTGCGTTCGATCTTTGCCATATTGTCAGTCACTCCTTATTTGTCAAACTCGTTTTCATACCGCAGCGTCAGCCCGATGGCCCAGTCCTCAATGCCGTCCTGATAGGGCGCATTGAGGCATCCGGGCGTGGAACGGCTGATGCTTTTGATCTCCCGGCCATCTCCAATGGACGGGTATTCCAAAAGCTGGTAGTCCGTGCCGCCCAACCGGACCGGCTGCATCTCCAGCCATTTCCCCAGTGTGTCCAGCAGCTCTTTCACACGGAGCCTGTGCGCCTGGGTTTTCAGGGCGGCCCGGTAGACCACAGTGAACGGATAGGCGCACACCTGCCGTACATGTCCGGTGATGTCCTCCTCGTTGGAGATCAGCACCGCGCCTGTGGTCGGGAAAAATCCAAAACCGGACGTATCGGACAGGGAGGAAAACTGGATCTCCCTTCCGTCCAGTCCGGGGGAACTCATTCAGCAGGTCCAGGAGGACTCTGCTCACGACATCAGATCCGGCAACATCAATGACCGGCTGCTTCTGTTCCGCCATTTATCCTCCACCTGCCAATCGTTTCACTTCTGCAATCCAGCTCTCGCTGTATGCAGCTTTCTCCGCCTCAAACCATTTTGCCGTCGCACCAGGCGCAGAATAGATCAGGCTCCGGTCTGTTGCCACTTTCCTGGCCCCAGGTCTTGCCCATGGGCTTCCCGTCTCCGGATCCACCATGACCTTGCCCATATACTGGAACCTGGCATATGGTCCCGGGAAGAAAACTTCGGTTCCCGCGCTGTTCGTGTGGGAGCGCTGCTGCATACTTCCGGTTCTGTGCGGCATGAACGGCTTGCAGTCCTGCAGAACCTGATTCCCAAGCCACCATTGCGCCCGCTCAAACTGCCCGGCCAGACGGCTCATGTCCAGTTGCATCCGCACGCTTCCGTTGACCACGGAATAGTTGGGGAAATGCTTCATGTCTGCCATGTTATTTCCCCCCGATCTCAAAGTGCGGAAGCAGGGAAAAGTACGTCGCTCCCGTGATCAGAAATACGCCGTCGTGCTTGTCGTTGGTCGCGTGATACAGCCCTTCCTCGAAGTCATCCTCCGGAATCGCCTCGTCGTGGCTGTAGTTCCCCACGGCCATAAAATCCCGTTCCGGCGTGAAGGTGAAATATCCCGTCGGATCGTCCAGCGCTTCGTATGCCTTCGGGCCGATATACTGCTTCAGGAGGCTTGTCTCCGGATCCATGTATGTGACGCCGGTCCCGTCATCCGTGATAATCACGTTCCCGTTCTCGTCCACCAGCCGGTACGGCTCATAGATCAGCGTATCCGCCACCTTTTTCGCGTTGACATATACATGCAAGGAAATGGCGTCATCGCTGGTTATCCCATGCCTGGACGCCGCTGCGGCCTGCTTCTCCGTCACCGTCACCCCGGCAAATACCGTGGTGTACCACCTGCCCCTGTGCAGGTTAAACAGCGTAATCACGCCGTCGCGCATGGCTGCATCACCCCCGCGTAAAGCAGGTTTATCCCATTGGCATCCGGGATCCCGGCCAGATATTTTGCGGCAGTCTCCCGCAGGAGCACCGACAGTGCAACAGTGTCGGCAGCTGCCTTTCCGTATACGGAGCCGTTTGCGCTGTTGGAAGCGTAGGAAATGGATTCCTGGCCGGAGCTGATGGAGGAAACAGCGGGGCGATAATTGCCCTGGGCGTCCTTCGTGGCCGCCGCAGCTTTCCGCTGCTCCTCCACCAGATACAGCGCATCAGCCATGGCACACACAGCTTTCCGGACCTTTTCCGCGTGGACCGCAATCTCCGGGAACCCGTCCGCCAGCCGGCCGAAGGTCATAGAATCCAGCTCGTCGCTGGCTCTGGTCAGCCACCGCATGGCTGTCTGTTCCGTCTCAAGCACCTCGCCGAAATAGGTCCTCTGATAAAACGTAAAGTCTGCGTATGCCATGTCAAATCACTCCTGTTTCTTTTTGGTGCGCCCGGTTCCGGGTTTCGCCTTTTCCTCGGGCGCGTCCTGAGACTGTCCTGCCTCGGGCACGTCCTGATGCGGTTCTTCCTCGGGCACGTCCTGCACGGCCGGAATGACCTCATAGGCAGAAGAGGCCCGCATAATCTCGATGCAGTCCTCATTCTCCGTCCGCAGGATGTGCCCGGTCCTCACGTTTCTGAACATCATCTGTCATCCCTCCTGTTTCCCGGATCAGGAACCGGAGTATTCCCGCACGACGATCAGATCGGGGGTCACAACCTTGGTGCCGTAGTGGTAGAACAGCTCCACGGCGTAGTCATCGGAAAGGGGGATCTTCTCCGCCTTGTATTCGCTGGCCGTGACAGGCTGGGCCACGGAACCGGTGACCATCAGGATGTAATCAACGCCGGATGGCAGGTTCACGCTGGACTTGGTTTCCACGCCGTGCCATGCGTAGAACTCCTCCATGGAGCTGTCCACATTTCCTCTGGACATCTTGTCCAGGGCGTTGCGGATCTTGCCATAGGTTGCAGTGCCGCAGACCAGGTGCATCATAGAGCGGGGCACACCGTCCACATAGTCGTTCTTGGTGTTTTCCAGGGCCTGGATCACCATCTCAAGCTCCTCAGTGATTTCCGTACCGGTTGGGACGGTCACCTTCGTGGCTGCGGTGGCAGCCGCGTCAAAGAACTTAGTGTCCAGTTCTGCGGCCATACGAAGCACATGGTTCACGGAGCGGCGGTCCAGCAGGCCGTCCACGCCGTACAGCTTGATGTCCTTCTCGGCGATCTCTTCCACAATCTCGCGATCCTGGTCGATGACCACAACGACGGGCTTTGCCTTCACCTGCTTTCCCTTACCGGAAGATCTGGCGGTGCCATAGTCCTGGGGAGCAGCGTTCGCGAAGCGCTTCGCCTCCACAGAGCCGGAGGTGGGATCGCCGGACAGGTCGGTGTTCTTCATGTTTGCAGAGACGAGGCTCTTCTGTACGTTCTCGATGACCTTGCCGTACAGCTCGGACAGGTAATCCTTGCCCTCGGATTCGAGCAGAATGCTCAGAGACTGAATTCTAGCCATTGTTCATACTTCCTTTCAAAAGAAAAAATTAAAAGATTTTGGGAGGCACATACTTCTTCGGTTCCCCGCCGCCGTCTCCGCCGGTCGGGCCAACAAAGCTGGGGGCCTTCTTCTGTGCGGCAGCAGCTGCTTCCGCTGCGGCTTTTTCTTCCGCAGTCTGATAAAGGCCGCTGTCCTGCTCCTTGGCCTTTTTCATGAAGTCGTCGAAGCCGAAGAAACTGCCGTCCTTCCAGGTCAGGCCGCTGTCCGCAGCCATCACATCGGAGGTCAGCTGGCGTCTGGCGAAAGGAGAGGTCACGCCGTATTCATTGAGCTTTGCTCCGATCCAATCCCGCTGGTCGCGCTGCAGGATCTTCTGCGCATAGCTCTTCTCGGCGTCCTCTGCAGCCTGCTTCCACTTTGCAATCTCGTCATGGATTGCCGCAGGGTCGATCCCCTCGAACCCCTTCAGGGTGTCCTCCGCTGTGATCAGCCTGGCGGACAGGCCGTCTTTCTCCGCCGTCAGGTCTGCAACCTGCTTCTTGTACTTCTCGATGTCCTTGCCAGCCAGCGCAAAGACAGCGTCTGCCTGCTCTTTTGTCAGGCCAAGGTTTGTGAGTTCTTCGGTTTTCATGGGTAGCTCCTTTCTCGGAATGAGTGCTTTTTAGGCCGTCACTATGGCCGTTTCCGACCCGGCGCCATAGGCCCGCCGGATAGCCGCATCGTGCCCACCGCCGGAGTCGAACCGGCAATACCCTTGTGAGCATAAAACTTCATGCGCAGTATTGCGCACCACGATCATGGGCAAAAGTCAGAGCGCATGAAGTTTTTGCGCATCATTTTCGGTTGCCCCGAAGGGGCGAGAAAATGATGCGCATCTTGTTTTTTGCTATGCTTTTGCATAGCAAAAATGGGATCCCCGTTCCCGGGTATCCCAAATATGGAATGTTCAGTTTTGCGCCTGTTTTGCCCTGGCGGACGCTCTGGCAGCCTCAGACCGGTTCCATTTCGCCACGGCGATGCGGTCAGGCAGTTTTTTCAGCCCATGCTCCAGGCAGAAATCGTTATAGGCCATATTCTGCCGTCCCAGCTTCACAGCCGCCTGGTCATAGTCATCCTGCAGTTCTGCAGCCGTTTCCTCCCGCTCGCAGGCGTCCAGCGCCGCCCGAAGCGCAAGTAATTTGTGCTTGCTCCGCCGGATAGCCCGCTCCATCTTCCTTTGCCTCTGGCTCAGGTCGTAGGCCGCCTTGTTCTTTTCGCTGTCGAACTGCTCGAACGGATTGTGAACGCCGTCACCAGGGCCGAAGGAGTGCCTGCAGTTCCACCCGCTCAGACCATCCCCTGTCCCGTATCCGGTTGTCTCTGCAAAGAGCGGAAGATCTTTCGTTTTCCCCGTCCTGCTGTAAAACTGCCCCTGCCACCAGAAGTGATTGCCCGGGTTCTTTCCTCCGTCGCCGTACCGGGCGCCCAGATGCGCCGAAACCAGCACAATGTCCCAGTCGTGATCCTCCATGGCCTGCATGGACATGTTCCCGCTGGCCTGTGCCGTCCCGGTTCTGACAGCCCGCAGGACGGCGGTTTCCAATGTATCCGTGTGCCCGGTTGGATATTCCACCATGGCTTGTCCGTTCGACAGCTCATCCACCGCTTCCCGGACAGCTGCGGTGTAAGCCTGCGCCCCGGAAACCACCTTCATATGCGCCGAATCCAGGGCATTGATGAGCCGCTTCTGGCTCGCAGTCGCCGTTGTGCGGGTGAAATTCAGGATCCTGTCTCTTATACACATCTCCGAGCCCACGAGACGTAGAGGAATCTC
>CAMBCW010000001.1 GCA_945864925.1 uncultured Clostridia bacterium | reverse complement strand
TCGGCAGCGTCAGATGTGTATAAGAGACAGGTGAGAGGACGATCCTGACTGTTGGTTTTGACAGCGGCGATGGCGTCCACCACGTCCATGCCTTCAGTGACTTTACCAAAGGCAGCGTACTGGCCGTCCAGGAAGTCGCCGTCCTCATGCATGATGAAGAACTGGCTGCCGCCGGAGTTGGGAGCCTGGGCTCTGGCCATGGACAGAACGCCTCGCTTGTGGGAGAGGGGATTCTTCACGCCGTTGAGCTGGAACTCACCCTTGATGCAGTAGCCGGGGCCGCCCATGCCGGTGCCCTCGGGGCAGCCGCCCTGGATCATGAAACCAGAGATGACCCGGTGGAAGATCAGACCATTGTAGAAGCCTTTATTGGCCAGGGAGATGAAATTGCGAACCGACTGGGGCGCAGTTTCGGGATACAGTTCGGCGACGATTTTGCCGCCGTTTTCCATTTCGATGGTGACAATGGGATTTGCCATTAGTGCACGTTCCTTTCCTTCATAACGCGGTCCATCTGCCGTTTGGCATCCTTTTTGGCCGCGTCTTCTCGTTTGTCATAGAGCTTTTTGCCTTTGCACAGAGCCACTTCCACCTTGACCCGGGAGCCGCGGAAGTAGACCGACAGGGGAATGAGGGAGTAGCCGTCCTGCTTGACCTTGCCGAACAGGTAGTTGATCTCCCGTTTATGCATCAGCAGCCGGCGGGGCCGCAGGGGATCCTTGTTGAAGATGTTGCCCTGCTCATAGGGGCTGATGTGCATCTGCTTGATCCACAATTCGCCGTCCTTGACCTGGCACCAGGCCTCTTTAAGGTGCATGGTGCCCTGTCGGATGGATTTCACTTCGGTTCCGAACAGCTCAATGCCGGCTTCAAATTTTTCCTCAATGAAATATTCATGATGGGCTTTGTTGTTCTTGGCAACAATCTTGACGCCGTCCTTAGCCATTCCGGTTCACCTCGCTGGGTACTTAGTATAGCATATTTCCCGGCAAAAGAAAAGAGGAAATATTCTGGCGATGATTGCGGTTGGCTGTATGGAATTGGGGACTTTTACCGGACTGGAACTGCTTGTGTTTTTCGAACATCTGTGCTATCATATATTCGAACAAATGTTTTAATAGAGGTGAAAAGTATGGACGCGCAGAATTTGCCGATTCAGGTTATCGTTCATTGCGATGCCGAAGGAGAGCTGCGCCCTCTGCGGTTTCGATATGAGGATGGGCAGCATCAGATTCACACGGTACACATTGAACAAGTCACGGATAGCCGGGAGGTGGAATTTGTGGGCATTGCGGCCATCCTTTATCTGTGCAAAGCAAAGGCAGATGGAAAAGAGCATCTGTACGAACTGAAATACACGATACAGACCCACAGATGGGTTCTGTTTCGGAAACTCTACTGAGGTGCGGCCATGGCGGAACGGATTATTTTTCATATCGATGTCAACAGCGCTTTCTTGTCCTGGACGGCAGCCTACCGCTGCAACGTTCTGGGGGAGGAGTTTGACCTGCGGCAGGTACCTTCGGTCATTGCGGGGCAGAAGGACAGCCGGCGGAGCATTGTGCTGGCAAAGAGTATGGCGGCAAAGAAATATGGCATCCAGACAGGGGAGCCGTTGGGGATGGCCCGAGAGAAATGTCCGGATCTCGTCGTGGCAGAACCGGACTACAATTTGTATATTTCCGCCTCCCGCAAGCTGATGGCCTTGCTTCGGGACGTCTCGCCGGTGGTGGAGCAGTTTTCCATCGATGAGGCCTGGGTGGATATGACCGGCACGCAGCGGCTCTACGGCAGCCCGGTGCTTGCGGCTCAGTGGCTCAAGGAGCGCATCAAACGGGAACTGGGCTTCACAGTGAATATCGGGATTTCTTCCAACAAAATGCTGGCAAAAATGGCAGGGGAGTTGGAAAAACCGGATAAAGTGCTGACATTGTTCCCCTGGGAGATTGAAGAAAAACTGTGGCCGCTGCCGGTGCGGGAGCTATTTTATGTAGGCAATGCCACGGAAAAGAAGCTTCATCGAATGGGGATCTATACCATTGGGGAATTGGCTCATGCAGAAGTTGGGGATTTACGGCGGAAGCTGCACAAACATGGAGAGACGATTTGGCATCTGGCCAATGGACGCAATGCAGACCCGCTGCAACCTGTGGCAGCGGATAATAAAGGCTATGGGAATGCCATGACGACGCCCTGGGATGTCACAGATCTGGCGTATGGACAACAGGTTCTGCTTTCCCTCTGTGAGACCGTAGCGGCTCGTATGCGGCGTGACGGCCAGACTGGACGCTGCGTGACTGTGCAGCTGCGGACATCGCAATTTGAGAGTTTCTCCAGTCAGCGGCAGCTCCCTTCTGCGACCAACGGGACGACAGAAATTTATGAAGCTGCCTGCCGGATTTTGGAAGAGATTTGGGACCGCAGGACGCCTTTGCGTCAGATGGGGGTCCAGCTGAGTAAAGTTTCGCACGATTCTTACCGGCAATACAGTATGTTTGACACAGTTCGGTATGACCGCCTGGAAAAGCTGGATACAGCGGTCGATGGGATCCGGGAAAAATATGGCGAGGACGCCATTCGCAGGGCATCGGTATTATCTTTTGAAAATCCTCGTAAAGGGGCGCAGGAGGTGGCGTTTCATGTGCAATTCTGACATATTTTTCTTGCCGTTTATGGGATTTTGGTGAGATCCGAAATTGACATTTTCTTCAAATATGAGTATGATATTACAAATCAACTAATGATGTAAAGTTGCAAAGTATAAGGAGAAAGCAATTACATGGTAACCCGCTTTGATGTTACGTTGCCGCCGTTGACTGGGGAGAAGCCGAGAAGGGCGTATCTTTACTTGCCGGACTATTATGACGACGATGAAAGCCGCAGATTTCCGGTTATGTATATGTTTGATGGTCACAACGTGTTTTTTGATTCCGACGCTACTTATGGGAAATCCTGGGGAATGAACAGCTACCTGTCCTGGACCAGGAAAGCACTGATTATTGTGGCTGTGGAGTGTAATCACGAGGGGAACGGACGGCTCATGGAATATGCTCCGTTCAGTTTTGCCAATTCCACCCTGGGACGGATTCAGGGAAAGGGAAAGCTCTATATGGATTGGCTGGTAGATACGCTGAAGCCGGAAATCGATGCGAAATATCGCACCATGCCGGACCGGGAGCATACCATTCTCTGTGGCTCTTCCATGGGCGGCCTGATGGCGCTGTACGGTGCCACAACCTATAATCATGTTTTTCAGCGCGCAGCCTGCCTGTCGCCGAGTCTTTGGATTTCACCGGGCAAGGTGATTGAAATGGTAGCCAGGGCAGATATCCGCAATGATACCTGCATCTACATGGACTATGGCAGCGAAGAAATTTTCAACCATGTTGCCAGCGCGGAGGCTTTGATTTCCATGGCACATCTGCTGCTGACCAAACGTGTCAATCTGGCATTTCGGATTGTGCCGGGCGGCACACACAGTGAGGCATCCTGGGAGCAGCAGATTCCCGTCTTCATGGATTGCCTGGGGCTGTAACGCGAAGGGAGAGAGAAAGATGGAGATTCGTTATTTTAAGCATTACAGTGGCTGTCTGGGCCGGGACATGGAATTCAAAGCCTATGGACATGGCGGAAAGCCGGTTTTGTTTATTCCCTGCCAGGCAGGGCGGTTCTATGACTTTGAGAACTTTAAAATGGTTGACCACTGGGCGCAATGGATCGAGTGTGGTCAGGTCACAGTGTATTCCTGTGATGTCATCGACGGAGAAACCTATGCCAATCCCAATGGGGATCCTTACTGGCGTGTCCGGCGCCATGAACAGTGGTATCACTACATTGTGGACGAGCTGGTGCCGTACATAAAGCATCTCAATGGTCAGCGAACTTCCTGTGATCAGCCGATCATGACCTTTGGAGCGTCCATGGGCGCCATGCATGCAGCGAATTTGTTCTTCCGCCGGCCGGATTTATTCGGGTCTGTTTTGGCTTTGTCCGGCGCATACGACTCTGAGATGTTTTTCGGCAGCTACATGGATGATGTGCTGTACCAGAACACGCCTTGCCGGTATCTTGAAAATATGCCGGAGGATCATCCTTATATTTCCATGTACAACCAACGCAGAATGGTATTTTGCGTTGGGCAGGGTGCTTGGGAGGACGAACTCAAGGCCAGCACCGGCCATTTGAAGCACGTTTTGGAGCAAAAGGGAATCCAGGCCCAGGTGGATTTTTGGGGCTATGATGTCAACCATGACTGGACATGGTGGTATAAACAAGTGGAATATTATGTACCCAGCTTTTTATAAGAGAGAAAGGAGCAGAGCATTATGAAAAACTTTATTTTTCTGTCCCCCAACTTTCCGGAAACCTATTGGCTGTTTTGCCGCGAATTGAAAAAGAACGGAATGCGAGTACTGGGAATCGGAGATTGTCCCTATCCGGAGCTTCGCCAGGAGCTCAGGGAGTCCCTGCATGAATACTATAGGGTTTCCAGCTTAGAGAATTATGAGGAAGTTTTTAAGGCGGTGGCGTTCTTTACCTATAAATACGGAAAGATCGACTGGCTGGAATCCAACAATGAATATTGGCTGATGCGGGATGCGGCCCTGCGGACGGAATTCAATATCACCACCGGCTTCAAAAACGAGGATATGGACCGGATTAAATTCAAATCCGGTATGAAGGAATATTATGCAAAAGCCGGATTGAAAACTGCCAGATACTATATTGTGGACGATTTTACCGGCGCCAGTGCCTTTGCGCATGAAGTGGGGTATCCTGTCATTGTCAAGCCTGACAATGGTGTAGGTGCCAACAACACCTACCGGCTTCAGAATGACGATGAATTGCAGTTCTTCTTTGACACCAAGGATGACAATGTCTATATTATGGAGGAGTTTGTCAACGGCTATGTTCGGACCTATGACGCCATCATTGACTCCAAGGGTGAGCCGCTTTTTGAGAGCGGCAATGTAACGCCGGAATCTATTATGGATATTGTCAACACCAACGGCAATTCGATTTACTACATTGTGAAGGACCTGCCGGAAGAAGTACGGGAAATCGGCCGCAGAACTGTCAAAGCATTTGAAGTCAAGAGCCGGTTTGTCCATTTGGAGTACTTTGTTCTCAACTGTGACCAGGAAGGGTTGGGCAAAAAAGGCGATATCATTGGCCTGGAGGTCAATATGCGGCCTGCCGGTGGTTATACGCCCGACTTGTTTGACTTTGCCAATGAAACCAATGTGTATAAGATCTGGGCGGATATGGTGGCCTTTGACAAGAGCACCGTGCCGACGGACCGGAATCATCATTTCTGTGCTTTCTGCGGCCGCCGGGATGGGATGGACTTTGTCATGGATCACAATGCCATTATGGCAAAGTATGGTCCCAACATAAAGATGCATGGCCGTATTCCCGACGCTCTTTCCGGCGCCATGGCCAACCAGATGTATGTGGCCAATTTCGATACGGAAGAGGCTATGCAGGCCTACTATGCTGATCTGCTGGCGGTGAAATCGTAAGCTTTCTGCAGGCAGGAACTCAAGATGAACAATCTGGCAATTTCACCGATGAAAACGGAGGAAGAGATTGACGGCAAAGCTTATGCCCATTATCAGTCCTGGCAAGAGACCTATGACGGCCTTGTGGATGCGGCGTATCTGAAAAAGCTTACCCTCGAAACCTGCAGAGAAATTGCACATCGATGGCAGGACAACATTCTTGTGGCCAAAGCAGGCGGTAAAGTGGTCGGTTTCGTGGCCTATGGCGCGTACCGGGATCAAGCGCTTCTCCAATGTGGTGAAATCTATGCAATCTATGTTCTGCAGGAATACCACGGCAGACAGGTAGGGTTTGCACTGATGAATGCTGCGGTTGAGCAGCTTGCAGACTATTCCAGGATTGCCGTTTGGGTGCTGAAAGGAAACGACAAAGCGGTTCGCTTCTATGAAAGATATGGCTTTCATTTCGATGGAACGGAGCAGCAGATCTCCCTTGGAGCCCCCAACACGGAGTGCAGAATGATCTTTGAACGGAAACAGGGGAATTGATCTTAAAAGAATAGCGCAATGCATAAAAAACCCGCCATGACCAGTGTCATGACGGGTTTTTATGGATGACAGAGCAGGAAAGAAGGAAATTACTTCACTTCGACCTCGGCGCCAGCGGCCTTCAGATCCTCGGCCAGCTTCTCGGCGTCTTCCTTGGAGATGCCTTCCTTCAGAGCCTTGGGAGCGTTGTCAACGATCTCCTTGGCTTCCTTCAGGCCCAGGCCAGTGACAGCACGGACAACCTTGATGACGGCGATCTTGTTGGCGCCAGCGGCCTTCAGGACGACGTCGAACTCGGTCTTTTCTTCTTCAGCGGCAGCGGCGCCAGCGGCAGGAGCAGCAACAGCGGCGGCAGCGGCGGAAACACCGAACACTTCTTCCAGAGTGTGAACCAGCTCGGCCAGCTCCAGAACGGACAGGGTCTTGACTTCTTCAACGAGAGCAGTAATCTTTTCGGATGCCATTGTAAATTACCTCCAAATATCGTAATAAATGTTCAATGAATTAGGCTTCTGCAGCTTCTTCTGCAGGAGCGCCACCCTTGGCCTGGCAGATCTGATCCAGAACGAAAGCCAGACTGGTGATGGGAGCCAGGAAAGTACCCAGAACCTGAGCGATGAGAGCGTCCTTGGAAGGCAGCTCGCCGAAAGCCTTCAGTTCATCGATGGTCAGGACCTTGCCTTCGACCATGCCGCCCTTGATCTTCACGACGTCCTTGTTCTTCTTTGCGAACTCGCTGACGATACGGGCAGGGGCAATGGGGTCGCCGGTGGTGCAAGCCATGGAAGTCGTACCATTGAGCAGTTCGTCGAACTCGCTGTAGCCGGCCTTATTGGCGGCAAAGCGGGTCAGCGTGTTCTTCACAACGGCGTACTCGACTCCGGCGGCACGGAACTGGCTGCGGAGCTCAGTATCCTGCGCCACGTTGATACCCTTGTAATCCACGAAGACGGCGGCAGTAGCGTTCTGCAGCTTTTCGGCAAGGGCGTCCACAGTTGCCTTTTTGCTTTCCAAAACCTTTGCGTTGGGCATGATTGTGTCACCTCCGAGTATAATAAAAGTCCTCATGCCAAAAAGACATGAGGACACAAAATGCTTGTCATTTCGCGAAACCTCGGCAGGAAGGGCAGAGCCCTTTACGGAAAACCTCCTGCTGTCTTTGGCAGCCAGAATACTATATCAAGTTCCGCGACAAATGTCAAGAACTTTTTTTAAATCAGAACTTTGCGGTGCTGACTTTGATGCCAGGGCCCATGGTGGAGGCGATAACGCAGCTTCTGATATACTGGCCCTTGGCAGCGGCGGGCTTGGCCTTTATGACAGCGCCCAGAAGCGTTTCGAAGTTCTCCTGCAGCTTTTCGGGACCAAAGGAAACCTTGCCGATGGGGCAGTGGATGATGTTGGTCTTGTCGAGACGGTACTCAATCTTACCGGCTTTGATTTCGTGAACAGCAGCGGTGACGTTGGGAGTCACAGTGCCGGCCTTGGGGGAGGGCATCAGGCCCTTGGGGCCCAGAACCTTACCAAGACGGCCAACAATACCCATCATATCGGGCGTGGCAACGACAACGTCAAAATCAAACCAGTTTTCCTTGGTGATCTTTTCCACCAGTTCCATACCGCCGGCATAGTCAGCGCCAGCAGCCTTGGCTTCATCCAGCTTGGCGTCCTTGGCGAAAACCAGGACCTTGCGGGTTTTACCAGTGCCGTTGGGCAGAACGATAGCGCCGCGGACCTGCTGATCAGCGTGACGGGAGTCAACGCCCAGCTTGATGTGAATTTCAACAGTCTCGTCAAATTTGGCGGGGGCAGTCTTTACAACCAGGGCCATGGCGTCGGCCACGTCATACTGGACACTGCGGTCGATCAGCTTTGTGCTGTCTTTATATTTCTTACCTCTGAACAATGTAATATCCTCCTTAGTGGTGATTCGGAATAATCCTCCCACGATTTATGAGGCCCGGCCTGGTGCCGGGAATCCTCGGTCAAGCAATTAGTTATCGGCGACAACGACGCCCATGCTGCGGCAGGTACCGGCGATCTGAGACATGGCAGCCTCAATGGTGGCGGCGGTCAGATCGGGCATCTTCTTCTCAGCAATTTCACGCAGCTGAGCCTGGCTGATGGTAGCGACCTTGGTCTTATTGGGAACACCGGAACCGCTCTCAATGCCCAAAGTCTTGAGAATCAGAGTGGCCGTAGGGGGAGTCTTGGTAACGAAGGTGAAGCTGCGGTCGGCATAGACCGTGATCACCACGGGGATCTTAAAACCAGCCTGATCCTTGGTGCGCTCGTTGAATTCCTTGATAAACTGCGCGATATTCACGCCGTGCTGGCCGAGGGCGGGGCCCACAGGGGGGGAAGCGGTAGCCTTGGCTGCGGGAATCTGCAGTTTGATATAACCTGTTACTTTCTGTGCCATGATAAGCACCTCCTGAAAAAATGTGGTGATACGCAAAGCGTATTTTTGGCGGGACAAAATGCCCCTCCCACGTTCTGAACGGCTTTCGCCGGTACGTTACGGATTAACGGTTTCCACCTGGTCAAGCTCCAGCTCGACAGGCGTCTCGCGTCCGAACATGGAAACAATAACGCGGACCTTGTTTTTGTCGATATCCAGCGCATCGACAATACCAATGAAAGAAGTCAGAGGGCCGTCTGTAATCTTTACAGAGTCTCCCACATCGTAGCTGACCACAATCTCGTGCTTTTCCACACCCAACTGCAGCACTTCCTCCTCCGTCAGAGGAGTTGGCTTGGTGCCGGAACCGACAAAACCGGTGACGCCGCGGACATTCTTGATCACATACCAAGCCTCGTCAGTCATGATCATTTTCACCAGTACATAACCGGGGAATACCTTGCGCTCGTAGGTTTTGGGCCCGTTGTCCGTTAACTCTGTGACGGTTTCCATGGGGATGGAGACGATGTGGATCAGATCCTGCAGATGTCTGGTCTCAACTGTCTTTTCAATGGTAGCCTTTACTGTGTTTTCATAGCCGGAATATGTGTGGACCACATACCACTTTGCTGCGTCTGCCATGGTGACTCCTAGCCTGTGATCAGGGTGATTAGACCATTCACCACAAGACCTGCAACGGCGTCAAAGACCCAGATGAAAACACCGACGACCAGCACGCAGGCGAGAACGACCAGCGTATTGTTGACCATCTGGCTTTTGCTCGGCCAAACAACTTTCTTCAGTTCGCTCTTCATTTCGCGGAACCAGCGGCTGATTCGTTTGCCGGTACGAACAAAAAAGTTTTCCTTTTTGGCTTCTGCCATGTTGTTCACCCTTTCTGCATCGAAATAGACCTCAATGCTTTACTTCGTCTCGTTGTGGACAGTGTGCTTCTTGCAGAATCTGCAATACTTCTTCATCTCGAGACGGTCAGGGTCGTTCTTCTTGTTCTTCATGGTGTTGTAGTTTCTCTGCTTGCACTCAGAGCATCTCAAAGTGACTTTCACGCGCATGATCGGCACCTCCTTAAAATTGCCTCCCTGCATGGCCGTGGCTATGATAAAATTTAGCGAATGCCGAAACTACCTGGCATCCATCCACGGAAGAAAAAGGCGCAAAAAAATAGCCCCTTTTTCACAGGTAGTGATATTCTAACATACCTTCTTGGCGGGGTCAACAACTATTTTCGCATTTTTCAAAATTATTTTGCAAATTTATTTCGGCCTATGATACAATAAACAAAATTTATTGCAGGAGAGATAATATGAAAATAATGGCAATCGATTATGGAGATGCCCGAACCGGCATTGCGATATCCGACTCGCTGGGGATGCTGACCGGTTTTACCACGGTGATTCATGCCTACACACCGGAAAAAGTCTGCGATGCCGTGCAGAAACTGATCCAAGAGCATCAGGTAACCCAGCTGGTCATGGGCTTTCCCAAAAATATGGACGGCACAGAAGGACCGCGGGCAGCGCTGTACCGAGAGTTTGCGCAGATGTTGGAACATCAGACCGGACTGAAGCCGGTTTTATGGGACGAGAGAAGAACGACCGTAGACGCGCACCGCATTTTGTCGCAGAACAACGTGCGCGGCAAGAAGCGGAAGAATACTGTGGATGCGGTAGCAGCTTCGTTGATTCTGGAAGCCTATCTGGCCTATCAGAAAAACTAGTGCCTGACGTTCTGCACAGGAGCAGCCTGGATGAAATTCCTGCGTACCAAGTATAGGGCTGTAAAAAGAGCGGTCGGTGTAATAATCCAACTGATGGGGTAAGAGAGGTAGAGAATCTGCAGCGTGGGATAGGCAGAAAACACCGTGAAGATCCAGATCATCCGAAAAACGCAGATTCCGACGGTGGAAATGATCAGCGGCAGCCAGGATTTTCCCATACCGCGGAGTGTGCCGGAGGCAACTTCCATCAGGCCGCACAGGAAGTAGGGGAGTCCCACATAAGTCAGACGAATCATACCGAGGGCGATCACAGCATCCCGGTCTGCGTCGGCACTGGAAACATAGAGTGAAAGAAGCTGCGGGCCAAAAAGATAGACCAAGCCCGACATGGTAACGCTGAAAAGCAGTACCAGGATGATACAGCTGGAGAGGACGCGGCCCAGGCGATCGTATTTTTTGGCGCCGATATTCTGACTGGTGAAACACAAAGACGCATGAAAAACGGAGTTAATGGCAATAGAGATAAAACCGTCCACATTGCCGGCGGCGGAATTTGCCGCCATGGTAACATAGCCGAAGGAATTGATAGCACTCTGAATAATCACGTTGGAGATCGAGAAGATGCTGTTTTGCAGGCCGGCGGGGACACCCAGCTGTAAAATCCACAGAAGCATATCTTTGAAGAAACGCAGCTTGCGCAGTTCCAGGCGATAACTTCCCTCTGAGTGAAGCAGGCATTTGATCACCAGGGCTGCGGCAATGTATTGGGATACCACCGTGGCAATGGCAACGCCGGCCACACTCAGGTGAAGGCCGATGACGGAGATTAAGTTCAGAATGACATTGGCCGCGCCGGAGATCACCAAAAACTGCAAAGGGCGTTCAGTGTCGCCTACAGCGCGGAGAATCGCGGCGCCGAAATTATAAACAACTGTGGCGGGCACGCCCAGAAAGTAGATCCGGAGATAGAGAGAAGCCAGCGGCAGAACTTCCGGATCGGCCCGCATCAGGCGCAGCATGGGCGTTGAGAGGAAAAAACCCAAAAATCCAACAAAAATGCCGAGAACAAGGCTAAGGGCCATGGAGCAGTGCACACACCGGAACATCTCCTTGCGGTCACGTCCTCCATAGAAACGGGCAGCCAATACATTTACTCCTGTGGAGATTCCGATGAACAGATTCACCAGCAGATTGATCAAAGAGCCATTGGAACCGACCGCGGCTAAAGCGAGACTGCCGGCAAATTTCCCAACGACTATGACGTCGGCTGCATTAAACAGCAGCTGCAGAACACCGGTCAGCAGCAAGGGCAGGGAAAACATGAAAACTTTTTTGAAAATCGGACCATTGGTCATGTCAATCTCATGGGACTGTTTCATATTTGAAAAGGCTCCTTTCCCCGCCCTGACATGGCGCAGGGAGAAATTTTCCTAAGTTCGGTCAACATATTCTCTGAAAACAAAAAAATTATAACGGGATTGGAAGAAAGAGTCAACCAACCCGGGGCAGGAAAAGAGAGGCCGCAAAGGGCCTCCCTTTTGAAAATTGGATTTAATGAGATGGTTTCAAAAGCGCGTCGCCGGCTTTGTAGATGTCTCCTGCGCCAACTGTCAGAATCAGGTCCCCGGGCCGGGCCTCTTCTTTCAGATAGGCCGTCACATCCTGCAAAGAGGGGCAGTATACGGACCCTTCCAGCCGGTCTGCGATCATTTTGGAGGAGATGCCAATAAAATTCTGCTCTCTTGCTGCATAGATGTCAGTCAGAACAGGCAGGTCTGCCGCTTTCAGTTCCCGCACAAAATCATCAAACAGAGCCTTGGTGCGGGTATAGGTATGCGGCTGGAATGCGCAGATAATCCGCTTGTATCCCAGGGATTTCGCGGCAGTCAGCAAGGCATGCAATTCGCCGGGATGATGCGCATAGTCGTCGTAGATATCGGCGCCATGGTAGCTCCCTTTATATTCCATGCGCCGTCCTGCACCGGTGAAGCGGGCCAACGCCGCCTCAGCCGTGCGTCCGGGCAAACCGGCATTATAAGCCGCAGCACATGCAGCAATGGCGTTCAGGGTATTGTGGCGTCCGACAACCGAGAGCTGCAAATGGGCATAATGAGTGCCCTCGCAAATGACGTCGAAGCTGCGCCAATCTTCGGAGTAATTGGCACCATGCACGGCGTTTCTGTCAGTTAAGCCAAACGTGAGATACTGCATGCCCTCCAGCGCTTCCACTGTATTGGCATCATCACCATTGGCAATTACACGGCCCCGCTCCGGCACCAACTGCGCAAACTGCCGGAAGGAATGCTGAATATCCTTCAAGTCCTTGAAAAAATCCAGATGGTCCGCTTCAATATTCAGAATCAGCGCAACAGTGGGGAAGAAATTCAGGAAAGAGTTACAATATTCGCAGCTCTCCAAAATAATGGTATCCCCGCTGCCGACCCGGTGGCCGGCGTGAATAAGCGGCAACGTGCCGCCAATCATGACAGTGGGGTCTTTTTTGGCTTCCATAAAAATTTGTGTGATCATGGAAGTCGTTGTAGTTTTCCCGTGGGTGCCGGAAACACAGATGGCGTTGGGATAATGCTGCATGATGACGCCCCAGGCCTGCGCACGCTCAAACACAGGAATCCCGAGTGCTCTGGCAGCGGCTATTTCCGGATTATCATTACGGGCGGCGGCAGTACGGATGATGCAATCGGCGCCCTGGATATTGTCCGCATTGTGGCCAATGTGAACGGTAATTCCCTTGGCAATCAACTCATCCGTAGAGACGGAGGAGTTCATATCAGAGCCGGAGATAATCAGACCCTGAGACCGGAGAACCAAACCCAGGGGCCGCATGGATACGCCGCCGATGCCAACCAGATGGGCATGCATGCCGGGCTTCAGATAATCCACAATAGACTTGCCGGATGAAACGTTCATAATTTGGATTCCTCCAGAGAATAAAAAACCTGTTGCAGGACAGGTCCGTTTTTTTTATAATAACAGATACCAGTGTTGCATTATATACCAGTTTTGCCCATAAGACAAGCAGAAATTTTCACCATAATATGGCAAAAGGAGAAATAAGGGCCATGGCACAAATGCCAACAGAAATTTTGAATATCCTCCACAGCGCCGGATATGAAGCGTACTATGTGGGCGGCTGTGTCCGCGACATTCTTCTCGGACGGGAAGTACACGACTGGGACATTACGACTTCTGCGTTGCCGGAGGAAGTGATGGCGTGTTTTCCGCATTGTATTCCAACTGGAGTCCGGCACGGAACTGTCACCGTACTTCTGGATCAGGTGAAAGCAGAGGTGACGACTTATCGTACGGATGGGCGTTATGAGGATGGCAGACATCCGGATCAGGTGACGTTTGTTCGTTCCCTGCGGGAGGATTTGGCACGGCGTGATTTTACCATCAACGCCATGGCCATGGACGGGGCTGAAAAAATAACCGACTTATTTGAGGGGCAGTCCGATCTGAAGCGGCGGCTTCTGCGGTGTGTGGGAGAGCCTCTGCGCCGTTTTCAGGAGGATGCGCTGAGAATGCTTCGTGCGCTGCGCTTTTCGGCACAGCTGAGTTTTACGCTGGAGCCGCAAACGGAGCTGGCTATCCGACAATGTGCGCCGCTGGCCAGAAACCTTTCGGCAGAACGGGTGCGGGAGGAGATGGAGAAAACACTGTTGTCTGAGCATCCTGAACGCCTGGATGATATGGCCGCAATGGGTCTGCTGGAAGCCTTTACGGAGTTGGGCGGTACATCGTGTCGATGGATTGCAGACTTGCCGCCGGACCGGACAGTACGCTGGGCAGCGCTTTGCCGCAGCTGGCCGAATCTGAAGTTGGAAGCACTGCGTCTGGACAGACGAACTACCAGGACTGCGTTGGCTGCAGCTGCCAGCAAACCGCCGCAGTCAACCGCAGCATGGAAACAATTGATTGCGGATCAGGGGACACAACTGGCTGAGGTTGTTGCAGCGCTGGCCGGATGCCCGGAGCAGATAGAGGAAATTTTGAATTCCGGTCAGTGCGTTTGCCTTCGAGATCTGGCTGTCAGGGGATCAGATTTCCCTCAGCTTCACGGCCAGGAGGTCGGGAAGCTCCTTCATACCTTATTATGCCATGTTTTGGAGCATCCTGAGGATAATCAAAAGGAGATTTTACTGAAAATAGCCAGGCGTCAGAATTGATTATTATCAATGTGCATGATATAATCAAAAAAAAGATATGGGAGGAACAATTCTGCATGATTAAGAAAATTACGGACACGATTATTTATGTCGGCGCCAATGACCATGACGTTGATCTGTTTGAGGGACAGTATGTGGTTCCCAATGGCATGGCCTACAATTCTTATGTCATTATGGATGACCAAATCGCTGTTATGGATACCATTGACCAGAAGAAAACAGGTGAGTGGCTGAAGAATATTGAAGGCGCCTTGGCAGGCCGCAAGCCCAGCTATCTGGTTGTCCAGCATATGGAGCCTGATCATGCCGCATCCATTGAGGCCTTTGTCAGCCGCTATCCTGATGTCACCGTCGTGGGAAATGCAAAGACGTTCCCTATGATTAAGAACTTTTTCCCCAATCTTGTTCTTGAAAAAACGCTTGTGGTAGAGAACATGCAGACTTTGAGTTTGGGACATCATGCTCTGACCTTTGCTTTCGCGCCTATGGTGCATTGGCCGGAAGTTATGATGACCTATGACGCTTTCGATAAAGTCCTGTTCTCTGCAGATGGCTTTGGCAAGTTCGGCGCGCTGGACGTGGATGAAGATTGGGCCTGTGAGGCCCGGCGATATTATATCGGCATCGTCGGGAAGTATGGCAAACAGGTGCAGAATGTGTTAAAAGTGGCGGCGTCCCTGGACATTCAGACGATTTGCCCGCTCCACGGCCCCATTTTGACGGAAAACCTGGGTTATTATATTCGGCTTTATGATCTTTGGTCCAGCTATACGCCGGAAACCGAGGGCGTGTGCATCTGCTACACCTCTGTGTATGGACATACCAAAGAAGCTGTGGAGCTGCTGGCAGACGGCCTGCGGAAGCGCGGCGTTCCTGCAGTGGAAGTACATGACCTGGCTCGCTGTGACATGGCGGAAGCAGTGGAGGATGCATTCCGTTATGATAAGCTGGTGCTGGCAACCACGACCTATAATGCAGATGTATTCCCCTTTATGCGTACGTTCCTGGACAAGCTGACGGAGCGCAGCTTCCAGAATCGCACGGTGGCTTTGATGGAAAACGGTTCCTGGGCACCCACGGCCATCCGCGTGATGAAGGAAAAACTTTCCAAGTCCAAAAATTTGACTTTTGCCAAGAATGAAGTGACCATTCACTCGGCTATGGATGCCGCCGTCAGGGAACAGGTGTTTGCGCTGGCCGATGAACTGTCCGCTTCCTATGTACCGGTGCAGGTGCAGGAAGACTTTATTGATCCCACGGCGCTGTTCAACATTGGCTATGGCCTTTATTTGGTGACAACCAAAGATGGCCAGAAGGACAACGGCCTGATTGTGAATACGGTGACGCAGGTCACCAATACACCGAACCGGGTTGCCGTCACGGTAAATAAAATGAATTATTCCTGCGATCTGATTGCGCAAACCGGGATTTTGAATATTTCTACTTTGTCGCAGGATGCACCGTTTAAAATTTTCCAGCATTTTGGCTTCCAGTCCGGAAAAGACGTGGATAAGTTCAAAGATTTTGGCCATGTGCAGCGTTCCAGCAACGGCTTGCTGTTCCTGGACAAATATGCCAATGGATATATTTCCTGCAAGGTCATCAGCCAGGTGGATCTGCAGACCCATGTGATGTTTATCTGTGACGTTACGCAGTGCGTCCGTCTCAGCGAGAAAGAGACCATGACCTACACCTACTATCAGAAGAATGTCAAGCCCAGACCGGAAAGTGAGAAAAAGGGATTTGTCTGCAAGATCTGCGGCTATGTCTATGAAGGGGAGGAGCTGCCCGAAGATTTCATTTGCCCCTTGTGTAAGCACGGCGTCCAGGATTTTGAGCCCATAGGATAAACACTGTTGAGATGAGGCGTTGCTGGAGACAGCGGCGCCTCATCCGTTATCCGGCATGGAGCGGGTTCCGTTGCCGGTCATATTACGGTATAAGCCGCTGAGATAATACCAGGTGGCGGAGTCCAATGCGCCTGTTTCTGGCAGACCACTGGCGTGCTGAAGCCATTTGAGGTTCGCTTCTGTGGAAGAATCCAAGGTTCCTGTAACTTCTGCACGCTGGATTGCCGGGAAAAAGTGAGACAATGCAGAGAAAATGGCCTGAATCAGGTAGATATGATAATTGAACTGACCGGGTTGTATCGTTTGCCCGAGAGACCAGATGGGTATCACTGCCGGAGTGCCCCACTGCGGCAGAAGCTGGTCATGGACGGTGGTCACTGCGTGCCAGGTAGGTCCATCGGCGATTCCGGTCTGAGGCAGACCATGGGCCTGCTGGAACGATTGAACCGAGGCGTAGGTATTGGCACCGTAACTGCCGTTTGGAATGACAGGCAGAATGCGGTCGTCCAGATCGGATAGGTTTCGCAGCATGGTTTGCAGGCTGCGAACCGGTTTTCCAACGTAGAATGCGGGGTCTCTCAAAAAGCGGCACCTCCATCTTCAGATCCTGGCTGCAGCGGCTGACCTGGATATTGCTGAAAGCGAGTGGTTTCTGTATAAATTTCCGTTTCCGGGAATAAAACGTCCTGGTCAAACACGGTACTTTCGATGCCGGAAAACTGCTCATAAATGGCGTCCCATGTCTGGGCATCCACTGTTCCCGTGACTGGCAGGCCGAACTGCTGCTGAAAAGCACGCACAGCGTCACGGGTGGCCGTATCGTAGGTCCCCGTTTCCGCTACGTTGGAAATGCTTGGGATAAAATTACTCAGGACATTGAGCATATATTGCAGCTGCCGGATGGTATCTCCCGAATTCCCCTCTGACAGGTCTCTGGGATAAGGCCCAATAAAGTATTGCTGCTGTCCCTGCGATTGCAGTTCGGCCAAACGGAGAATGGCCACATAGATTCGCGTGATCTGATTCCAGGTGGCTCTGCCGACGATACCGTCCGGCGTCAAGGAAAAAATCTGCTGGAATGCCCGGACTGCAGCTTCGGTCTGGGGACCGAAGATTCCGTCCACCGGATTGATTTTTGGAATGGCCGGATAGTTTTGCCCGATCCGGTTCAGTGCGGATTGTACGATTGTTACATAAGGCCCGGTACTGCCCAGCCGGAGCGGCGTCCCCGGATAGGATTCTGTAATGCCGCGGATTGGTGCATCGGTGACAATTTCGATATCGTCGCCGTAATAATACCGAAGGATTTCCACGGAGTTATATCCCTGCTGCGCCAGTTCTTCGGAGCCCCATTGGCTGAGACCTTCACAGACCACTGTGGTACCGTTGCAGAATTTGGAAGCCAGCGGCTCGATGAAGCCCGTACGGCGCAGGTAACTGCCTAACATTTCGTCCACAAGCTGGGAAATATTTTCAAAATAGCTGCGTCCTTCCACAAAAGCTTGATCGATGGCAGTGGAGTTGGTGATATCAAAGTCATAGCCGCGGCTGCGGTAATACTCCGTGTAGATACGGTTGAGGACGAACGACATGATGGCCAGAATATTGGCCCGTAAAGCGCTTTCCGACCACGTTGGATAGACTTCGCTGGAAGCGACATTCTTTACATACTCAGAAAAGGGAACGGTCACGTTTCTTGCGGGAGAGTCCGGAGGGCCCAGATGGACAGTGATTGTTTCCGGGATATAAGGAAAGATATTCGGTGTTTCAGGCATAAGGGACCTCCGGATTCAAAGATTTTGGGAGGAACCGGGGAACGTGACGGAATAGTCCTGACCGACGGCCGCTGCCGGCTGCAGCTGCAATCCCTGGATGGTCTCCACACCGGGAAATACCTGCACACCCTCTGCCTGTATGCTGCTGTAGCCGGGATAGGAGACGCCGATGTTGACGGTGGCATAGGGTTGCAAAGGCATGCCGGGAGACAGAGATTCCGAGATATCCGGCGTATCGATCATCAGGGGAGCGGTGAGCCCGCTGCTGTCTGTCAGGCGGATTGCGATGAGATGCCGCTGCCCGTCCTGTGATGTCTGGGTAAAGGTCACCGGGGCCCCTTGCAGCGGCAAATAGGCGTCTGATGTATAGACTCTCGCGATTACCGAGCCTTGAGAAGCCAAAAAGATCCCTCCTTTCACACATAGGATATCCTATGCGCGGAAAGGAGGGACTGTGCTATCCCAGAATAAATTTCAGACGGGGATGCGTGAAGACATCAGTGCGTCAGGAAGAAGGTCAGAGCGAACAGGATCGTAATCACCCAGGTGGCAGCATGGATTTCTTTTGCTTTGCCGGTGAAGATTTTGATCACGACACAGGAAATCAGACCGAAGGCAATGCCGTAGGAAATGTTGTAAGTGAAGACCATGACAGCCATCGTCAGGAATCCGGGGAGTGCCTTTGCGGGATCCTGCCAGTCGATATTTTTGACGCCTGCCATCATCAGGACGCCGACGTAAATCAGGGCGGTGGCAGTGGCGTAGGTGGGGATCAGCTGGGCCACGGGCGCCAGGAACATGGCGATGAAAAACAGTGCTGCTGTGACCAGAGAAGCGAGTCCGGTTCTGCCGCCTTCGGAAATACCGGAGGAGGATTCCACAAAGGTTGTGACAGTGGAGGTGCCGCAGACTGCGCCAACACAGGTGGCGATGGCATCGGAAAGCATCGCTTTATTCATATTGGGGACTTCGCCGTCTTTCGTCAGCATATTGCCGGCGGAGCAGGCGCCATAGAGGGTTCCCAGCGTGTCGAACATGTCTACCATGCAGAAAGCAAGCATGGTGGTCAGGAACATGACAATAAAGCTTCCGACACCCTTGGCTGCAATGTAGGCGGAGAAGTCAAAGCCCTCACGGAATACGCGGAACAAAGAGAACTCGGCAAACTCCTGGAAAGCGGAGAAGAAATTGGAAGAGAGATTCGGAGCCACATTATTTGCGTAGAATTCGGGCACTGTCAGCAGACCCAGAATATAATAGACAACAGCAGATCCCAGGATGCCCCACAGAACAGCGCCGCGCACTTTCTTATGAGCCAGAATGGCGATTGCCAAAACACCAAAGATGGTAATCAGCATGGGCATAATCTGAGACCAGCTGACGCCTCCCGAGTATACGTTGAAAGAGGCAAGGTTGACGCAGGTTGCAGGATCATTGACCACAATTCCGGAATTCTGGAAACCAATGAAGGCGATGAACAGGCCGATACCGGCAGAAATGGCAACTTTGACTTCCCCGGGAATACCCTCGAAGATCAGTTTCCGCAGGCCAGTCAGAGTGAGGAGCAGGAACACCAGGCCGTCTACCAGCACCAATACCAGCGCATTGGCGTAAGAAAGCCCAAGGCTGAAGCAGGCGGTGTAGACGAAATAAGCATTAAGTCCCATACCGGAGGCTTGTGCCAGCGGAAGATTGGCCAGCAAACCAATCAGGACTGTGCCGACAACTGCAGACAGTGCAGTTGCGATGTAGACCGCGCCGTAAGTCACCTGACCTTCCAGAGCAGAGAACATGCCGGCGTTGACCATCAGGATATAGGCCATGGCCATGAAGGTGGTAATACCGGCAAAGATTTCTGTCCGGATACTGGAATTTCGTTCTTGAATCTTAAAGAATTTTTCCATCATATACCCTCCCAATGAAATTCTTTTGCGGGATCTTTACGCTTCAATTATAAATAAACTGTGAATAAAAAACAAGGGGAGGAGCACGTATAGAGTCACGAATTCCTAAAAGATTTTTTGGGAATTTGGCCAATTGACAAAAAAACCAAAAAATTATTTAGGCTCGCGAAGGAAAGACTGAGTTTCTCACAGGAATTGACAACTTTCATGGCGTGCCATATAATATGAATTAATGAAAAAACCGGGAAACCGGAAAAGGAGCGTATTTTTATGTTTTACCGCATGAACATTGCCGGTGTTGAACGCGATCTTCCGATCTGCAAGGTTACTGATGATCTGTACATTGCCGCGTTTGTGATCTTTGGAGATGTCGAACTGACGGAGAAGTGTGCTGGTGCGCTGCTGAAGAAAGCGCCGGACTATGATTATATCATTACAGCTGAGGCCAAGGGCATTCCGCTGATTCATGAAATGGCGCGGCAGAGCGGACAAAATAAATATATGCTGGCTCGCAAGGGTCCGAAGCTGTATATGCGGGATATTTTGGATGTTGCTGTACATTCTATTACAACTGCCAAAGAGCAGCATTTGTATCTGGATGGAAATGACGCCGCCCTGATGAAAGGAAAGCGGATTCTGATCATCGATGATGTCATCTCCACCGGTGAATCTCTGACAGCGCTGGAGAAGCTGGTAGAGGCTGCCGGCGGCATTGTCTGCGGCAGAATGGCCATTCTGGCTGAAGGCGACGCCCAGAACAGAGACGACATTATCTATCTGGAGAAGCTTCCTGTATTCAACGCGGACGGAACACTCAAAGGCTGAGCGCCTCCATGAGTTTGGGAGAACGGCTCAAAAAAGCGAGGTTGGATCGCGGCCTGAGTCAATCGCAGGTGGCCGGAGAGCAGATTACAAGGAATATGCTTTCGCAGCTGGAGCATGACCAGGCCTCGCCATCAGTAAAGACTTTGGAATATCTTGCTTCTGTCTTAGGAGTCCGCATCAGCTGGCTGCTGGAAGAACAGCCTGTCGATTCAGATGCGAGGACAGAGGAAGCAAGGTCCCTCTATCAGGCTGGGAATTATCGTGACTGCGCGGCGCTGCTGCAGAAGGCGGATCGGCTGCCCCCGGAAGGCGGGCTGCTTCTGTGCCGAAGCGCGCTGCAATGCGGTTCCGTTGCGATGCGGCGTGGAGATCTTTCCGCTGCAGAGCAGTATGCGAATCTGGCGCTGTCGGTTGAAGGCCTCTATATTGGGATACAGGAATCGTTGGCAGCCCATATGCTTTTGGCGGATTGTGCCATGACTAAGGGCGTATCCGCAGAGCATTGGATGAAATTGGTGCAGGACCAGAGTCGGGACTTTGGGCTGGAAGATGAGCGGCATTTGCTGACCGCCCGCTACCATTTGTTAGGTGACCGGCTTCAGGATGCCGAGAAGGAGCTATGGCTTGTCGCTGCCGCTACGCCGGAGTCCAAGGGAGAGTATTTGCTTTTGCGTGGTTGGCTGGCGGTCTTGAAAGAACGATATCAGGATGCCATTTTGTATTTGCGTCAGGCTGAGGAAGGAACTCTGCGGAGCGTGCCGCAAAAGTTGGAGCTATACCGTCTGTTGGAGACTTGCTTCCGGGAAAGAGAAGACTACAAACAAGCGTATCATTATGCGTCCCTACGTCTGGCGGCTGGCGCGGAGAAGAGTGCCGGAACGTCTTGACAGTATTCCAACTGCTCCATAGAAGAGACGACTTCAGATTGGATAGAGCACAGAGACTGGTATTTGTGTTTACACCGGTATGGGTTTCTTGTGCAGTGAAAAAGGAGAGTTTTATGAAGAACAAAAAAACGTTGATTGCCGTCATTGTCCTGGTTGTGCTTGTGGCAGTGGCAGTTGTATGCTGGCTCGCTTTTGGGCCTAAGGCGGTGGCCGGCGGAAAAACCGTCACTGTGGAAGTGACCCACAAGGACGGCACCACGAAGACCTTTGAAATTAAAACGGATGAAGAATTTCTCCGCGGCGCCTTGGAACAGGAAAACCTTGTGGCCGGCAATGAAACCGAATATGGACTGTATGTTCTGACGGTGGACGGTGAAACTGCGGATGAATCCCAGCAGGAGTGGTGGGGCTATACCAAGTCCGGCGAGCAGGTGAACTACGGCGTTGATTCCTGCCCCATTGCTGATGGTGACCACTATGAATTTACACTGAATGTCGGCTGGTAAGTGGGATCTGCGGGAGATGCTCCTGCTGGCACTGCTGGGGGCCATGATGATGGCGACCCAAGTGGCCCTGGCGGCATTGCCCAACATTCATTTGGTGGCAGTGTTTGTGATTCTGGCTGCACTGCTCTTTGGCTGGAAATCCTTGTGCTCCGTCTATATCTTTGTGCTGCTGGAAGGGCTGATTTATGGCTTTTCCATGTGGTTCATCAATTATCTCTATGTATGGACTGTGCTGGCCATCCTTGCAATCTGCTTTCGGAAAAACCGTTCCAGATGGTTCTGGACAGCTGTCAGCGGGATTTTTGGGCTGCTGTTCGGCGCCCTTTGCGCAATTCCCTACTTCTTTATAGGCGGATGGGCGGCAGCTTTTTCCTATTGGGTGGCGGGAATTCCGTTTGACCTGATTCACTGTGTTTCCAACGCGGTGCTGACGTGCATTCTTCTCATGCCCCTGTACCGCTTATGTACCAAATTGCTTGGCCGCCCCATGGAGAACGACTGAAAAAGCCGCGAATGCATTTGTGAGGAACGCATTCGCGGCTTTTTTAGAGGATGAAGGCTTCAGCCGTTGGCTTTCAGCTCCCGGACAAATTGGGCATGGTCTGCTGCTTTGAAATAAGCGCTGCCAGCCACAAGCACATTGGCACCGGCCTCAACGCAGATTTTGGCGGTGGCGGCATTGACGCCTCCATCCACCTCCAACTCACAATCGGGTTTACGCTCGTTGATATACTGCCGGATTTTCTGAACCTTGGGCATCATATCCTGCATAAAACTTTGACCACCAAAACCAGGCTCCACCGTCATGACCAGAATCAGATCACACAGGTCAAGATAGGGAAGGACAGCCTCAGCCGGGGTCTTTGGTTTGACACAAATGGCCGGCTTCACGCCGCAGGCCTGAATTTTCCGGAGCGCCTCCAAGGTATTTTCCTCTGTATCGGCCTCCACATGAATGGTCAGAATATTGGCGCCGGCCTGGCAGAAACGCTCCACATAGCGAATGGGGCGGTCGATCATCAGATGCACGTCCAGAGTCATATCCGTGATACGCCGCAGAGCGTTTACAACCGGAAATCCCATGGAGAGATTGGGTACGAAGTGACCGTCCATAATATCCACATGGACATAGTCTGCACCGGCAGCGGCAAGGCCGCAGATGTCTCGCTCCAGGTTGCCGAAATCGGCGGAAAGAATGGAAGGGGAAACTTTAATCATCTTGCTGAACCTCCGGAAAAATTTGTCGTTTCCTGCACCAGACAGGGGCAAAGTGGCATAAGTATGAATATACGGCAATGCGGAAAAGGCTCCTGGCTACCGCGCGGAACCGCTGCGCCGTTTCAGATAGGGGACTGCATGCAGCCGGCATGCAGTTCCCATAGAAAATATTATAACAGGATTAAATTTCATGTCAATGTGATTAGAAACTTTGTGAGTCCTTGCATTTCTTTGGCAGGCGTGATAAACTGAGCGTAGAAAATTGTCCGGTCAGAAGTGGTGATGTATATGCGCAACAAACAGAACAAGAACAAAAAACCGGTTTCGCCGATCTACGCAATTGGCCTTGTTTGGCTCATTTACAGTATCTTTTTCGGATTTTCCGGGTTTGGCAGCCTGGTAAAATGCGGCTTGCTGGCATGGGCAATTTATATGCTGGTAAAAAACGTCACCAAAAAGGGAAGTGCCAAGTCCACAGAGGAAGCACCCCAGCCGGAACGACGGGAGGAACGAAAGCCGGAACCGCAGCCAGAGCCAAAGCCGGATCCCAAGCCTGAACCCGAAAAATCCACAGGCAATCCGGAACTGGACGCCGTAATTCGCCAGGGGCGCCAGTCTGTGAAACGGATTCAGGAACTGAACGACGATATCCCCGATTTTAAGATTTCAGCGCAGCTGAAGCAGATTGAAATACTCACAGCTTCCATCATCGATCAGGTCGAGAAAAAAGAGGACAAGCTGAAACAAGTGCGGCAGTTTATGAATTATTATCTTCCGACCACCATTAAGCTGCTGGAGCAGTATGTCCAGCTGCAGAATGTGGGGCTGAAGGGTGAGAATATCACTTCCGGTATGCAGCAGATTGAAGACCTTCTGGACAAGGTGATTGTCGCATTCCAGAAGCAGCTGGACAGCCTGTTTGAACGGGACGTGGTGGATATCACAGCGGATATTCAGGTAATGGAACAGATGATGGCCAGCCAAGGGCTGACCCAACAGAAGGACTTTTAGGAGGGAGAAACATGGAAGAAAAGATTCCTCAGCTGACATTGACCCCTGATCTGGAGGAGCCGAAGCTGGAAGTGAAGCAGGAGACGGAAATTGCGAAAACTGCGCCGGAGGCAGGGCCGGATATGAGCATGTTGACGGCGGAGGAGCAGCAGGCGGTGAAGGCATTTGCCCAGCAGATTGACATCAGCAATTCCCAGCAGGTTTTGCAGTATGGCGCGGCTGCCCAGAAAAATATTGCAGATTTTTCGGAAAGCGCGCTGGAATCTGTCCGGACGAAGGATATGGGTGAGATTGGCGACATGATCACCAGCCTGGTGGGGGAACTGAAGAGTATTGAGCCGCCGGAACAGAAAAAGGGCCTGGCGGCCCTGTTCCAGCGGGCATCCAATTCCATCGAGACAATGAAGCTGCAATACAGCAAGGCAGAGACGAACGTGGACCGGATTGCGGAAGCTTTGGAGCAGCACCAGTTGACGCTGATGAAAGATATTGCCGTGCTGGATCAAATGTACGACAAAAACCTCGACTACTATAAGCAGCTGACCATGTATATTCTGGCCGGCCGGGAAAAGCTGGCGCAGGAGAAGAATGTGACGTTGGCTGAGCTGCGCAGGAAGGCACAGGAAACCGGCAAGCCCGAGGATGCCCAGGCGGCCAATGATTATGCCAATCTGGTGGACCGGTTTGAGAAAAAGCTCCATGATCTGGAGCTGACTCGGATTGTCTCTCTGCAGATGGGGCCGCAGATTCGGATGCTGCAGAATAACGACACGCTGATGACGGAAAAGATTCAAACTTCCCTGGTCAATACCATTCCCCTGTGGAAGAGCCAGATGGTGCTGTATCTTGGCATTCATCATTCCAAGCAGGCCATTGAGGCACAGCGCCAAGTGACGGATATGACCAACCAGCTGCTGCGCTCCAATGCGGACATGCTGAAGATGGCGACGGTGGAAACTGCCAGAGAGGCGGAACGCTCTGTGGTGGATATTGAAACGTTGAAGCATACCAATCAGCAATTGATCACGACGTTGGATGAGGTTATGCAGATTCAGCAGGAGGGCCGGCAGAAGCGTCAGGAGGCAGAGTTGGAGATCCGGAGAATTGAGGGCGAGTTGAAGCAGAAACTCCTGGAGGTTCGGAAATAGAGGGAGATCCTATGAAGTTTTTTCAAAAGCGTTGGGTTGCCATTACTCTTTGCGCAGTCATGATTGTGGTATCCTTGGCCATTGGGCGTGCTAAAACTGCAAAGGGAAGCTATAACCCGTCCAGTGACAGCGCGGCGGAGAACTGGGGCGAAGAAAATTACAGCGCGTATACCAGATATGTCCAGGATGAGACAGGGCTGCTCAAAGAAAAAACGATTCGTATGATATCAGAACAGAATGCGGCCTTGGATTACTCCTATGGCAGCATCTGCGGTGTGGCAATTGTAGACGATGGGATTGCCAGCAGTGAAATGGAGGACGAGGCCTTCCGCCTGGGCTATGATCTTGGATTGGGCGAATCAGACGTGCTCTTGCTGTTGGATACGAAATCTCAGGACTATTATTTTGCCTATGGCGAGGACATGGCTTATTATGTGGACAACAGCCTGGAGATTTTGGTCACCGGCGCTATGAGCCACGTATTTGACCGGCCTGAAGAGGCGCTGACGGAACTGTTTGATCAATTGGCGGGCTGGTATGCCAAAAATGTTCCGGTGACAGGCGAACCTGCAAAAGGCGGCAGCATTGGAAAAAACATAGTGGGCACCGTATTCTTTGTCCTACTGTTGGCCGTCCTGATTGTAATTGTGGTGGTGTCCTCCCTGATCCGAGCGGGACGCAATGTGATGTGGCGTGCCGGAGGTTGGATGCCATTGCTGTTCCTCAATCGTCGTTATGGGCCGGGTCCCCGGCCCGGCCCGCAGCCTGGACCAGGTCCCAGACCGGGCCCGGGATCTGGCACAGCCCGCCGCAGCAATCGTAGTGCCGGCGGCTTTGGTGGGAGCAGTCGAGGCAGCTTCAAGGGCGGCGGTGGCTTTGGTGGAAGCAATCGCGGCGGCGGCTTTGGCGGCAAGCGATGAACGGATGAGCGATGAAGGACTGTCAGATTTTGAAAATCCGGGAGCATCCGGAACTTGTAGAACAGGCGTCATCCTGGTTCCACCAAAAATGGGGCATTCCGCAGGCTGCTTATGAGGAAAGCATGACAGCCTGCCTGGAAGGCTGCCACGCGGTTCCGCAATGGTACCTTGCCCTTGATGGAAGCAAGATTGCCGGAGGCTTGGGCGTGATCGAAAATGACTTTCACGACAGAAAGGACCTGACGCCGAATGTATGTGCTGTTTATGTGGAGCAGGACTTCCGATGCCAGGGAATAGCCGGAAAGCTGCTTCGGACTGTGTGTGATGATTTTCATCAGTTTGGAATTGACACGCTGTATCTTTTGACAGATCATACTGCCTTTTACGAACGATATGGGTGGCGTTTTCTGTGCCTTGTGCAGGGGGATGGAGAGCCGGCCCCGTCGAGAATGTATGTGCATACCGTATGAAACATGCAGCCACGAAACCATTCGTGGCTGCATGTTTTCCAATCAGAACTTTTTGATGATTTGCTTGGCAATGGCAATGACAGCGGCATACAGCACACCGGCGCAGGGCCAGACAATCCAGGTGCGATCCCATCGCATGCTGTAAAAGCTCAAACCAAGGTAAAGCGCTGTGATAACGCTCCAGTAGCAGGCGGCAACAGGGGCTACACGCCGTTCTGCGGCCCGTTCTTCCGGAGCATAGCTCTCTTCCTGCAGAAGCATTTGGAACGCGCCCTGAATGGTTCCGCTCCAGACAAACCCATTGACAGCGACGGATATGATGACCAGCATCAGGCACGTGCAGAGAATATAGATAAAATCACCGGCCTGGAAGGCAGCGGCTATCATCAACGGAACTAAGCTGAGAATGCAAAGCAATGTACAGGTGGAAATATAGGCGCGATGGGTTTTCTGGAAGGCCTGCTTTTGACTCTGTACCCACGCTGCGGCCAGCGGATGTAAGGAAAAAGGTCCCTTTTGCAGCTCCTCGAGGTCATTTTGAGACATACCGCAGCGGATTAAGCTCCAAACCGCAATGGCCGCAATGACCAGCAGCAGAACAACCCCCAGACCGCCTGCCATATCAGCAGAAATCGTTTCCGTCTGATATTCACTGAGTCCGCCCAGAAAAAGAAGCGGAACAGGAGAAATCACCAGGGCAGATACAGCCAGCGACATAGGTCTGGCGCTTGCCTGCCGCAGGGAAAGGCAGTGCTGCGCCTCCTGCTGGTTCAGAATTCTGGACGGTGCAGAATCGGCCTTCTGCGGCAGACCGTCGGCCTGATCCAGCAGCAAATAATCTGTGGAGACACCGAAGATTTGACTCATACGGATCAGCTTATCCAGTTCTGGAATGGAGGCGGAGCTCTCCCATTTGGAGACGGACTGCCGGGAGACATCCAGCTGATTGGACAGTTCCTCCTGCGACCATCCTTTTTGCTTTCGAAGCATGGTAATTTTCTCTGCAAGGCTCATATATGAACCCTCCTGTCTGTAAATTCTGGATTTAATATAGCAGAAAATCCAGTTGACTACCACCAATTGCGCCTGAAAATTTGTCAACTGCCGGTTGCATATTGGATTCTGCTTCTATTTTGACGCATTTTATGATATAATTCTGCCTGCAAGGAGGTGGTTGCTGCTGTGATGAACCTGTTGATCGGTCCGGACCGGGCCTCTCTGACACAGGAGATGCTGAAACGGATTTGTCAGTCTGCCGCAAAGGGGACAGAGGGGCTGATATACATTGTTCCGGAGCAATTTTCGCACGAAGCTGAACGCGCACTGTGTGCCATGGGTGGAGATACCATCAGCCGCTATGCGGAAGTGCTGAGTTTTTCCCGGTTATCAGACCGGGTTTCCGCTTATTATGGCGGCGCAGCGGCAGCATACCTGGACAAGGGCGGGCAGCTATTGGCCATGGCCCTGGCGGCGGAGCAGATTTCTTCCCGTGTCAAATTGTTTGCACCTGTACTTCGCAAGCCGGAATTTCTGGCAGACATGGTGCGAATGGTCGAAGAATTTCAGAGCTATTGCCTGGAACCTGCAGTGCTGCTGGAAACATCACGCAGAGTGGAGGGCGTTTTTGCACAGAAACTCGAAGAAATTGGACTGCTGTATGAAGCGTATCTGGCAGTATGCGCCAATGGAAAAGCGGATCCAACAGATAAGCTGATCCGGCTGCGCGACGCGTTGCTGGAATGTGATTGGGCGCAGTCCCGCCGGTTCTATCTGGATGGATTTTCGGACTTCACTGGATTGGAACTGACGGTTTTGGAGGCGCTGCTGCAGAAAGCTCCGGAAGTATGGATCTCCCTGGCTGGCAGCTCCAACGCAGCCATGATGCGCCTTACAAGCAAGATGCGCAGTGAACTAAAGAGCCTGGCAGCAAAATGGGACTGTCCCTGCCATGTTCAGCAGTACGATGTGCAGCTGCCCAGAGATCCGGCACTTCAGGTGTTCCTGAACGCATTATTTACGCAGGAAGAGGCATCGGTCGAATCGGAAAAAGTGACTCTATGCAGTTTTTCGTCCGTGGAAGAGGAGTGCCGCGGGACAGCTTTGCAAATCAAGTCCCTGCTGTCCGGGGGAGCGCGATGCCGCGATATCTCCATCGCCTGTACGGATATGCGTTTGTATGAGGCGCCCCTTCGCGCCGCATTGACTGCCGCTGAGCTGCCGGCATATTTTGCCGGCGAAACGGATCTTTTGGCAAAGCCGGTCATTCATTCTGTGGTCAATTGCCTGACAGCCGCGGCTGGGCCTCTGGATTATGAAGATGCTGCTTTATATCTGAAATCCGGGTTCCCCCCGGTCAGCCGAAATAGCTGCGATCTTCTGGACGACTATGCTTACCGTTGGAATCTTCGCGGCAGCCAATGGGAAAAACCCTGGGAACTGCATCCAAGAGGCTACGGAGAAGCTTGGACAGAAGAAGATTTGAAAAAGCTGGAAGCGCTGAATGCGGACCGGAAAGCGGCACTTGCCCCGCTTCTTTGCCGGCGCCAAGCGCTGAAATGCGCCAAAAATACAGGGGAAATGGTGCTTGCGTTGGATCGCTTTCTGGAAACGGTGGGGCTTCGCCAACAGTTGGAGGAGAAGGCGAACAGCTGGCAAGCGGAAGGCAATGGTCAGGCCGCACAGGAACTGGCGCAGCTCTATGAAATTTTAAGGCAATCTCTGGAACAAATCTGGCTGGTTCTGGGCCAGACGGTCCGATCGCCGGAAGATTTTTGCCGTTTGTACCGGCTACTGCTGACGCAGTACCGTGTTGGGACCATTCCGGCTGGCCTGGATCAGATTTATGTGAGTGATTTACCGGACCTTCGCCATCGATTGACAAAGCATTTGCTGGTACTGGGCGCTGATGACGGACGCTTTCCTGCTTACAAGGCGGCAGAAGGCCTTCTGACGGAGGACGAGCGCCGCAGACTGTTGAGCTGCGGCATTGCCCTGGCTCCGAGCCGGGCGGACCAGATGGATCAGGAAATGTGCAAGATTCAGCGGGCAATGCATGCCGCAACCGACTCGATTCGGATGTCCTATGCAGGGGATGCGCCCGCTTGGCTCTTCCGCAGAGCGGCCTCTCTTTTTCCGACGTCTTTCCATGCGGGCCATGATGAAGTCTTTCTGGACATTTCGTCCTTGGCTGCATGGAGACTTCGTCACGGAGATCAGACGCCGCTCCAGATACCGGCCCTGATATCAGCGGAAGAAAATTTACAGAAAAAGAGAGACTATAGCTTTGCGCCGTTGCGTCGGGAAACCGTGCGGGGACTCTATGGACAGCAAATCTATTTATCCGCGTCCAGAATCGATAAATACGCTTCCTGCAGATTCTCCTTTTTCCTGGCCTATGGCCTGAAGGCCAGACCCAGACGCCAGGCGAAGCTGGACCCGTCTGTATTTGGAACCTTCGTTCATGCCGTTTTGGAGCAGGTTGTGAACCGGGTTGAGAAGTTAGGCGGTTTTTGGAATGTTTCGCAGGAGCAGCTGCTTTCTGTTGCAACAGAAGAGATCAATCAATATGCCGCGCTTCATTTTCCGGAGCAGGCGGAACGGGATGCCTACTTATTTCATCGCTCCCAGGAAGAAATTCTGGATATCGTTCTGGATCTGGGGCAGGAACTCCAGAGCAGTTTGTTTCAGCCCGCCTGCTGTGAATTGGAGTTTTCACAATCCGGTCCGCTCCCGCCAATTGCTGTGGAGGGATCGGAAGCTTCCTGCCTGATATCGGGTTTTGTAGATCGGGTTGACCTGTATGAGCGGGACGGTAATACCTATGTTCGCGTGGTGGACTACAAAACAGGCAAGAAGGATTTTGATTACACAGACATTCTCAACGGCGCCGGTATGCAGATGCTGATCTATTTGTTTGCGTTGCGGCAGTACGGCGCGGCCTATTTTGGAAAGAGCAGCCTGGAACCTGCAGGCGTACTCTACTTGCCAGCGCGGAAGGAGTATTCTCTGACTCAGCCCATGCCGGACCAGGCGACAGTCCGGCAGCAGCATCAGGAGGAACGCCGGAGAAGAGGGCTGATTCGTGGGGACGAGATTCTGCTGGCTGCCATGGAGCAGGAACCGGAGAATCCCAGATTTATGCCTTATGCAGTAGGAAAAAACGGACCGCAGGGAGATTTGGCGGATCAACGGCAGATGGTTCTGTTGGAACGACATGTTATACGGACACTGGTTTCGATGACGGACGGCATTGCGTCCGGAGAGGTGACACCTAACCCTGTGATACGCGGGCAGAACTCCGCATGTCAATACTGCGATTATGCCACTGTCTGCCATGGGGATCTGTGCCAGCGGGAAGAAAGAAATTTTGCGGCGACGACAGCGGCAAAATTCTGGGAGAAATTGGAGCAGGAGGAAGCACATCGTGGCTGAAATACAACTTACCCCCTCCCAACAGGCTGTGGTGGAGAATGCCGGCGGAGCGCTGCTGGTGTCTGCCGCTGCAGGGTCCGGCAAAACCAAGGTATTGGTTGACCGGCTGATGGCACGGATTTGTGATGCGGAGCATCCCTGCAACATTGATTCGTTTTTGGTGATTACTTATACCAAGGCTGCGGCAGCGGAACTTCGCGTGAAAATCGCGCAGGCCTTGAGTCAGCGTCTGGCCCAAGCACCGGAAAATCGGCATCTGCAGCGCCAAATGCACCGGTTGTATCTGGCAGAAATATCTACCGTCCATGCTTTCTGTGCAAATCTGCTGCGCACTTATGCCCATCAGCTGGATATCCCTGCTGATTTTCGGGTGGCAGAAGAGACGGAAAGTCGGGTGCTGCAGGATAAAGTGCTGCAGCGTATGCTGGAGGAAGGCTATGCCAGTCATGATCCTGAATTCAGAATGATGGTGGAGACCTTTGGGTATGGCCGTGATGACCGCCGCCTTCCGGAGGCCGTTTTGATGGCGTATCGGGAAATGCGGTGCCGTGCAGACATGGACGGCTGGCTGGAGTCTACTTTGGGTGCTCTGGATATGGAGCGGTATTCGGACGCCGCTGCAACCCCCTGGGGCGCGTATATTTTAAGGGAATTTCATGTGTTTCTGGAACATCAGATTGAAAATTTTCAGCGCTGCCTGAACGAAATGTCCTGCTATCCCAATATAGAAAAAGGATTTGGAAAAACATTCCGGGAGAATCTGCAGCAATTGGAGGAGCTCCATGCCTGCCAAACCTGGGATGAAGTCCTCTGCCATAAGGTGCAAAGTTTTGGCCGGGCGGTTGTTCGAAATCCGGAGGACAGCGCTGTGAAAGAGCGGCTGGCTAAGATCAGAACGCTTTGCTGGTCTGAGCTGAAAAGCTGGCAGGAATTGTTTTTTGCTGATTCTCAAGCGGTGCTGGACGACCTGTCCCAGGTGATGCCCGGCGCGCAGGCTCTGCTGCGCTTTACCAGGCGGTTCGAGCGGGCCTATCTGGAGGAGAAAAAGAGCAGGAAAGTTCTGGACTTTTCCGATCTGGAGCACACGGCCATTGGGCTCCTGGTGGATCACTATACAGGAAAGCCGACGAAAACCGCGCGGGAGATTGCCGGACGCTATGAAGAAATTCTGGTGGATGAATACCAGGATTCCAATCAGGTGCAGGATACCATATTCGAGGCTGTGTCGCGGAACGGAGAGAACCGCTTCATGGTGGGCGATGTGAAACAGTCCATTTACCGGTTCCGCCTTGCCGATCCGACCATTTTTCTGAAGAAGTATGAAGCCTACAAGGATTATCGGGAAGCATTGCCGGCTCAGCCGCGGAAGATCCTTCTTTCGGATAATTTCCGCTCAAAACCGGAGATCCTGGAGGCATGCAATGACGTATTTCGTCTGGTTATGCGAAAAAAAGTCGGAGATCTGGACTATGGGGAGGCGGAAGCCCTTCACGCTGGACGCGCTTTCCCGGAAACGCCGCAGACGCCTGTGGAACTGCACTGTTTAACCAGCAGCGATCCGGCACTTTCCCAGGACAAATGTGAACTGGAAGCAGACTACGTGGCCAGACGCATTCGTCGCCTTTTAGAGGAGCAAACGCCGGTGACAGAGGGGGATCGTACCAGACCGGTCAAGCCTGGAGATATTGTAATTCTGATGCGCTCTTTGTCCGGCACAGCGAGCACTTATTTGGAGTCTTTGAGCCGATATGGAATCCCGGCTGTCTGTGAACGCGGAGGCAGCCTGCTGGATGCGCCGGAAGTCCAGATTCTGGTGGCGATTTTGCAGATTATCGACAATCCGCATCAGGATGTCCCGCTGCTGACTGTATTGGCCAGCCCCGTATTCGGATATTCGCCCGATGTACTGGCGCAGCCCAGAACGCTGGACCGGAAGGGCGATTATTACGAAGCGATTCAAGCGGCCGGCGGAGAATTCGAGCCCTTCCTGAGGCTGCTGGAAGAGCTGCGTGAAGAGACACACTGGTTGTCTCTGACACAGCTTCTGGACAGCATCTTTCAAAAAACGGATTTGCTGTCCGTATTTGCAGCCATGGATGACGGTCTGCAAAGAGAACGCAATCTCATGGCGTTTCGCAGCTTTGCCGGTTCTTTTGAAGCAGGCGGCAGCAAAGCTTTGCCGCAGCTCTTATGGTACTTGTCGGATCTCCAAGCCAATGACGGGCAGCTGGCCATGCCGGTTGCCGCAGCTGAAAATGCAGTTTCCATTATGACCGTGCACAGCTCCAAAGGACTGGAGTTTCCGGTGGTGTTTCTCAGCGACCTGTCGAGGCGTTTTAACCTGAAAGACATGCAGGATGCCATTTTGGTGGACAAGGATCTGGCCGTAGGCTGCAATCGAGTGGATCATAAGCTCTTTGTCCGCTATCCGACTCTGGCAAAGAAAGCGATCGTTCTGAAAAAGACAAGGGAAGCTGTTTCTGAAGAGCTGCGGGTTTTATATGTGGCCATGACCCGGGCCAAAGACATGCTGGTCATGACCTATTACAGCAAATACCTGCTGTCCGAATTGAAGAATATCAATAGTCAATTGACGCGGCCCCTCAGCGATGATCTTTGCGCTTCAGCCAGGTGCCCCGGGAAATGGATTCTGATGGCCGCGCTTTGCCGCACGGAGGCCGGTGAGCTTCGGCAGTTGGTGGATGGCAATGATGTCGGCCAGGTCAGCAAATATCCATGGAGAATTGTCTATCGAGATCTGTTCCAGGAAGCAGAGCAGCCCCTGGCGGCATTCACAAACCAGGTCCATGAGGACGTGCAGGCAGACCCTGCTGCCATTTCGCTGCTGCAGTACAGTTACCCCTATGCGGCTGTCAGTGCGCTTCCGGCCAAATTAACGGCGACACAGCTCAAAGGCCGGCTTCAGGACATGGAGGCCGCAGAAGGCGCCGTGGAGTCCAGGCCGGTAAGCAGCTATCGATTTCAGAAGGCCCGCTTTCTGCCGGGACCTTTATCTGCGGCGGAGAAGGGAACTGCAACCCATTTGTTCATGCAATTTGCTTCCTATCAGGCCTGCTCCACCGGCGAAGCGATTGCCGCGGAGCTGGATCGCCTTGGCGCAGCGAACTTTCTGACGCAGGATCAGGCTGACGCTGTCCAAATCCAGCAGGTGGAAGCATTCTTTCATTCGGAATTGGGAACCTGGCTTCTGGCACAGCCGAACATCCGCAGAGAGTTTAAGTTTTCCATTTTGGTAGATGCAGGCGACTATGATGCTGCGGGATCCGGTGAGCAGACAATGCTGCAGGGCGTGGTGGACTGTGTTGTGTTCGAGGAAGACGGAATGACGATTTTGGACTTTAAAACAGACCATGTGTATGGTGATATGCTCCAGCAGCGTGCCAGCTATTATGCGCCTCAATTGGAGGCCTATTCCAAAGCCCTTTCCCGAATTTTTCAGATGCCTGTCAAGAGGCGGATTTTGTATTTCTTCTCCTCCGGCTCGGCCATTCTAGTATAAAGAATGCATGACCGGCGAACATGTAATTTCATTGACAACGCTTTTACATTTTGATAGACTAAAGAAAAAAGGGGGAGAGAATATGAGCAAACAGACAAAATCTGAAAAGACAGTCAGCTATACCAGCCCGGAAACTTTTGAAGGACGGATTCCCCTCAAACATGCCATTCCTTTGGGACTGCAGCATGTATTGGCCATGTTCGTCGGCAATCTGACGCCTCTGATCATCATCTGCGGTGCTTGCGGAATTATTGCCGATGAACCTGCTTTGTATGTGACGCTGCTGCAGAATGCAATGCTGGTTGCCGGTGTGGTAACCTTAGTGCAGCTGTTTTCCATTGGCCCCATTGGCGGACAGGTACCCATCATTATGGGCACCAGTTCCGGCTTCCTGGGCGTGATGAAGAGTGTGGCAGCAACCATGGGCGGCGGTGTGATTGCATACGGCGCCATCCTTGGCGCTTCCATCATTGGCGGCCTGTTTGAAACGGTTCTGGGCTTCATCATTAAACCGCTCCGGAAGCTTTTCCCGCCTGTGGTTACGGGCACGGTGGTTCTTGCCATTGGTCTTAGCCTGATCTCGGTCGGCGTCAATTCCTTTGCAGGCGGGAGCAGCGCAGCGGACTTTGGATCCCTGGAAAATTTGGCAATTGGCGCTGCAGTTTTGATTGTGATTGTCGTGCTCAAACACTTTACCAAAGGAATCACCAGCACCTCATCCATTCTGATTGGCATTATTTTTGGTTATATCCTCTGCGCGCTTCTGAGTCTGTTTTTGCCCAAGACCGGTATCAATGCGGATGGTGTGGAATACACCAAGGCCTGGGTATTGAATTGGAGCAAGGTGGCCGACAGCGCATGGGTTTCGCTTCCCAAGTTTATGCCTGTCAAGCCGACGTTTGAATGGAGCGCCATTCTTCCGGTCTGTATCATGTTTATCGTCACGACAGTGGAAACCGTGGGAGATACGGCCGGGTGCATCGAAGGCGGCATGGGGCGGGATGCAACAGACAAAGAGCTTTCCGGAGCGGTCACCTGCGATGGTCTGGGATCCAGCTTTGCGGCTCTGTTTGGCGTCCTGCCGAATACCTCTTTCTCCCAGAATGTCGGCCTGGTAACCATGACTAAAGTGGTGAACAGATTTGCGCTTTCCATGGGCGCTGTGTTCCTGATCCTTTGCGGTCTCAGTCCGAAGCTGGCTGCTGTGATTTCCATTATGCCCCAGAGTGTTTTGGGAGGAGCAGCTGTGATGATGTTTGCGTCCATTGCAATTTCCGGTATTCAGCTGATCACCAAGCATGGCGTTACCAACCGGGTGATTACCATTGTCTCCGTTGCCTTGGGTCTCGGCTATGGATTGGGCGCCACCAGCGGTGCGATTGCGGGACTTGGAACCAACATCAATCTGGTATTCGGCGGGTCCGGAATTGTGCCTGCAGCCATTCTGGCGATTCTTCTGAATCTGTTGATTCCGAAGGATCATGAAGACCATGCTGCGGAAGAAGCGGCGGCGCATATGGCTGAATTGAAAGCGCAAAAACTGGCGGAACGGATGCAGAAATAAGATCATACATATTGCCATTGTGCGGCCGCCAGATAAGTCTGGCAACCGCACAATGGCTGTTTTACGCTTTATGGAAGGGCAGACAATGAGGATCCATTACATATCCAGAGCAGGGTTCATAGCATAGACGTTTTTCTCATTGAGGCGTTCTCTCAAAAGCTGCAGCGCCTCGCCGAACCTCTGAAAATGGACCACTTCTCTCTGGCGCAGGAACTTGATTACTTCGTTGACGTCAGGATCGTCGCTGAGCCGCAGGATATTATCATAGGTGGTTCGGGCTTTTTGCTCTGCAGCCAGGTCTTCCGTCAAGTCTGTAATAGGATCTCCTTTGACGGCCATGGATGCGGCGGACCAAGGAAATCCTGATGCAGCTGTGGGGTAGACGCTTGCGCTGTGATCGACGAAATAAGGCGCAAAATTGCTGTTTTCGATTTGAGAATCCGTGAGTTTCCTTGTCAACTGGTGTACAATTGCGCCGACCATTTCTAAGTGTCCCAGTTCCTCCGTACCTATATCTGTTAACAAGCCCTGAAGATCCGGATAAGGCATGGAATATCTTTGGCTCAGATAGCGCAGAGAAGCTCCGAGTTCTCCGTCGGGGCCGCCGTATTGACTGATTATGATGGAGGCCAGTCTGGGATCTGTATGGGTGATCTTTACGGGAAACTGCAGCTTTTTGTTATAGACAAACATATTCTAGCCCTCCTTATTGGCGTCGTAGTCCCAGGGCCAGGGCCCTTTGGTCCACTCATAAGTTCCGGACAGAGCAGAGGACATCTGATTGAGCGGGCCATAATTTTGCTCATACTGCTGCATGGCATGGGAATATTGCTCCACATATTGATTGAAAAGATCGATGGCTTCCTGGTCGGTCGGATGTGTATCAAGATAAAGCCCGAGTTCCGAAATTGCAAAGTTCAGCGCCTGAAGCTGGTGCATTGGTGTATGGCTTTGCTCATTTTGATTGACCATTCCCATAAAAGGAAGATCCAGACCGGGATATAATGTACCTCTTACCAGTCCCATTGGGGCCTGATAGGTGGCGGCGTTCTCCTGCTGAAAGGGAACGTAAGGGTTCGCCAGCGGGGCGCAGCAGGGAAGTACCCCCATATTATCTGCGCACCCGGTTTCTGGTTGGTGGTTCCTGTAGTCCAAAATGCATCCTCCTAACTGATTGTTGGATTCGGAATATTCTATGACTGTCGACCCAGAATTGTGTATTTCGACTTTTCCGGAACTTACTTTTGTGGTATAATCAAACAAGACTGGAACATATCCTGCAGTGTATCATAATGTGAGATGCGAGGGGATGTCCATGTCAGAGCGCAGAAATTGGAGCATTGGCATATTGGCGTTGATTACTGCTGTATTTTTTCTCATTTACAGTGCCGTTCAGTACAACCTGGCTGCAACAGCGGCGGCATTGGCCAGTCAGCCTGTAACCATCATTTTGGACGCAGGTCATGGCGGGGAGGATGGAGGCGCCTCATCTGATTCAGGCGTTCAGGAGAGCCAACTCAATCTGGCAATTACCTTGCGTCTGGAGCAGCTTCTGACTCTGTGCGGCATGCAGACTTATATGATCCGCAGTACCGATACGGCAATTTACAGCGGGAATTGCAGCACGAT